>CAIKBK010000001.1 GCA_903825615.1 Candidatus Vogelbacteria bacterium
CGGTTCCCGCCTGGGCGATTACCACCAGGTCTATTGCCCCCAGGGCGACTCATGCCACCACCACGACTACCACCAAAGCTCGGTCGAGCTGTTCCCGGGGAAGCAAAGACTTTTCTCACGACTTTATTAGTTGTTGTTGGTTGTTCTGCCATAATATTTTACTTGTGATGAATTTTTTGAATCATTAAAATTGGAGACCGCCCGCTCGCGCACCTTCAGCCACGGCCTTAACCCGCCCAGTAAAACGATAACCGGCTCGGTCAAAGACAGCTTTAGTGACTTTCTTGGCGACCGCCTTCTCCGCTAATAATTTGCCCACCGCCTGACTGGCTAAAACTTTGGTTTGAACACCTTTTTCTTTCTTTTCTTTCTTAGTTGGCAACTTGATTTCTTTGTCAGTCGCGGAGACAAGAGTCTTACCAACAGTGTCGTCAATCAACTGGGCCGAGACATGCTTATTGGAACGGAAAACCGAAAGACGTGGTCGCTCTATTGTGCCCACAACCTTGGCTCGCACGCGTGCTGCGCGACGGCTTCTTTTTTCTTCTTTAGTTTTAAAACGAATTACTTTCATAAATTTTATTAGGCGCTAGCCTTCTTACCTTGCTTACGACGCACGACCTCATCAACATAACGAATCCCTTTGCCCTTGTAAGGCTCAACCTTCTTAAGAGCACGAATCTTGGCCGAGAATTCGCCAACGGCTTCCTTGTCATAACCAGAAATGGTCATATTACCCTTTTCAATAACAACCTTAAGACCTGCCGGGATGGGAACATTAACGGGATGAGAAAAACCTATGTCCAATTTGATATCATTACCATTAACGGCATAGCGGAAACCAACGCCTTCGATAATTAATTTTTTCTCAAAACCTTTGGTCACTCCCTCGATCATATTCTTCAAGTGTGAAGCGTAGGTACCAGAGAGAGCATTGGCTGAAATAGATTTGTGACTAGGACTGACTTTAACAGTCTGTCCTTCAACCGTAATAACGACATCACTCTTAAATTTCTTGGAGAGCTCGCCGAGTGGACCCTTAACCTTAAATTCGTCACCGTCAATAATAGCAGTAACGCCAGCGGGTAAGGTGATAGGTTGTTTAGCAATTCGTGACATATTATTTATAGTGAGTCTCTCGAACTATTGAATTTCAAACAATAATTCTCCTCCGACCTTAGCCTTCTTGGCTTCAACATTGGTTAAAATTCCTTTAGGTGTAGACAAAATAGCCAAACCAAAACCCTGGCGAACCAAGTTGAGATCGTCAACTCCAACATAAAGACGGCGGGACGGCTTAGACATACGCTTAACCTCGGCAATTTTCGGTTCCCCAGCCTTATAAGCTAATTCGCAAGTAAGATATTTCTTAACCTTCTTACCACGTTTAGACACACTCTTAAGCCAACCAGTACGAACAAGGGTTTCGGCAATAGCTTGTTTTAAATTAGAAGCCGGCGTGGTAACGCTCTCGCGCTTAGCACGGCCTCCATTCTTGAGCTGTATTAAAAAATCTGATATTGGATCTGTGGTCATGTTTTATTTATAGTGAGCCTATCGAACTACCAAGATGATTTGCGAACACCGGGAATCTTACCCTCATTGGCTAACTCCCGGAAACAGATACGACAAAGGCCAAAATCACGCATAAACCCGTGTTTGCGACCACAACGGAAACAGCGCCGCACGATGCGGGAAGCAAATTTGGGCGCCTTCTTAGACCGGGCGACAACTGATGTTTTAGCCATATAAAATCAAAGCGGGCTCTTACGAGCCACTCTCTATCCTAACAAGAAAGAGCCTTAAATGTCAAATAAAACAAGGCCTAGAGCCGATGTAAGGCGAGCTGGCTTGTGGCTGTATCGAGGGTAGCATAGGTCGGGGCGGTAAAAACACCACCTAAGGTACCCGGATTCGCCACTAGGACCGAGCCAATCTGGTTAATCCATGGTTTGTGGGTGTGGCCATAGAAAATGAAGGGATATTGACCAGTCTGAGCCATTTCTTCAGTATTATTGGGTCTATGCATAAAGGCCACTTTGGCATCCTTACCCTCAATCGGGAGTGCCCACTCACCCACTTCAGCAAAAACCTCCAAGTTCGAGTGATGCCCGGCCACCCCAGCAAACTCCTCCCGTCTGATCTCCATATTGCCACAAACCACCTTAATCTCTCCTTTAAACTTCTCGGCCAGCCATTCAAGCGTCTCGGGTGTGGTCACATCACCACAATGGATAATCCCTCCAATTTTTTCTTTCTCCACTATCACCAAAAACTTCTCCAAATTAGCTAGATTATCATGCGTATCCGAAATAATAGCGATTTTCATGTTCTTCATTATACCAAAAAAGCGGGGTAAACCCCGCTTTTTTGTTTAGATTATTTTTTGAAAGGAAAGCTGATGGCTTTGAAGAAAGCCATTGCTGACTTTTTGTCTTTAGCGGAGGTAACAATGGTGATAGCCAGACCAAAAACATCTTTGAGCTCCTCATCAGCCGTTTGAGGGAAAACAATGTGCTCCTTAACACCCAAAGTAAGATTACCAACCTCGTCAACAATCTTCGGATCATAACCCTTGAAATCACGAATACGCGGAATGGTAACATTCAAGAGAAGGTCTAAGAAATCATACATGCGCTGACCGCGAAGAGTCGTGGCAAAGCCGATGATATCACCCTGACGGACTTTGAAACTAGCAACAGACTGTTTGGCGCCACGAGGCGAGGCCTTCTGGCCAGTAATCCGAGCCAAGCGGTCAGCGACCAATTCATTACGCTTCTTATCCTTAGCTTTGCCAGTACCAGAATTAACAACCACCTTCACCAAGTGTGGGGCAGCGAGATTATTCTTAACACCCAGCTCCTTCTTAAGCTCTGGCATTATTGATTCAATTCTTTGCTTTAACTTCTTCATAGTATTTTAAATTTCTTTACCGCACTTCTTACAAACACGAACTTTCTTTTTGCCATTCAATTTGGCACCCATGCGGACACCCTTACCACAACTGCCACAATAAAGAGCAACATTAGAAACATGGATTGGATGTGGCATATCAATCATCTGACCCTTCTCCCCTTGCTTGCGCGGGCGCTGATGCTTCTTTTTCAAATTCATCCCCTCGACTAAGACTTTGTTATCCTCGGTTAAAACACGCAAAACCTTGCCCTGTTTGTCACGGTCTTTGCCGGTGAGAATTATTATATTGTCGTTCTTTTTTATCTTCATGATTTTTATTTAACTAAACGACTTCAGGCGCTAAAGAAACAATTTTCTGATAACCCAATTCGCCAATTTCACGAGGAATCGGTCCAAAGATACGTCCACCGCGTGGTTCTGGCTTAGTCTTATCCAAAATCACCACCGCATTCTCATCAAAACGAAGGTAGGAGCCATCAGCCCGGCGGAAGGGAGACTTCTGTCGTACCACGAGCGCGCGCAATACTTCCTTCTTCTTTACAGCCTTGCGTGGTTCAGCCGTCTGCACCGAGAGAATAACTAACTCACCAATCCGCGCGTAGCGCTTGCGAGAAGAGCCAAGCACTTTAAAAACGCGACCGATCTTGGCACCGGTGTTATCAGCAATTTTTACAATGGATTGAGGCTGAATCATAATCGTTTATTTATAAATTACTTCAAAATGCTTGTCCTTGCTCATTGGTCGACACTCGCGAATCTCCACCTCGTCACCAAGCTTAGCTTTGTTCTCTGGATCGTGAGCCTTATGACGCTTAGACAAATTAAAATACTTGCCATACTTCGGGTGCTTAACAAAGCGCTTAATCTCAACGACCACCGTCTTATCCATCTTGTCCGAGACAACCTTGCCTTTGAGAACCTTCTTATTTTTAATTTCTTTTTCCATAATTATTTTTTGAGAACAGTTAGAATTCTGGCAATATCTCGACGCGTATTGCGACCCTCTTTAACATTCTTGGTCCGGCTCCCAGAAATACCGAATTTGAATTTGGCCAAAGTATCGCGCTTCTCATTAAGCACTTTCTTCAACTCCGTCTCTGATTTAGTTTTAAAATCGGTTTTTTTCATAATCTTATCTTAACGGCTAACAATCTTAGTTTTAATCGGCAATTTGGCACCCGCTTTGCGCAAGGCCTCCTTAGCAATCTCATCAGTCAAACCGTCAACTTCAAAAATTAAGCGTCCGGGCCAAACCTGCACTTGGTAGCCCTGAGGATCACCCTTACCTTTACCCATACCTACTTCAGCCGCCTTAGCAGTAAAGGGCATGTCTGGAAAGATGCGGATCCAGAGTTTGCCAGATTTGTGCATTTGGCGAGCGATTGTCTTACGGGCGGCCTCAATTTGATTGGACTTGATACGCCCTGGGGTCTCCGCCTTCAAACCAAAGTTACCAAAAGATAATTTAGTACCACGCGTTTCAGTCTTAATCTTCTTAGGATTAACACGCATGGTGTGCCACTTTCTGAATTTTACTTTTTTTGGTAACAACATGGTAGTTTATTTATTCTCAGTATTAAAAATCTCACCACGGTAAATCCAGACCTTGATACCAGTCACACCATAATACATATAGGCCTTCTCACGAG
>CAIKBK010000002.1 GCA_903825615.1 Candidatus Vogelbacteria bacterium
CCAGATCGGTATCAGGGTAAGTATCAATTTGCGCGGTAACAATGCCCGCTTTTAATAAATCTTTAACCGCTCGCGCGCTATTCATAATCAAGGGGCCCGAGAGGCCAAAATGAGTAAAGAGAATTTTTCCTTTCTTGACCAAAGCTTTTTTGCTGTCGACAAAAAAAGTAATTTTCATAAAAGAGAGCGAGACCCCTGAGAGATCCTTAACCCACTTCTCTTTTACAGCAAGAGGTACAATATCGGGCGTTGGCCGTTTGACGGTATGGCCAAGCTTAGTCAGCCAAGCAAAACCATCACCTGTCGCCCCAGTCTCGGGATGAGAAAGACCACCAGTTGCAAGAACAATTACTCTAGCCTCATAACTTATTCCGCCCGCCACCACTCTCTTGATTTTTCCTTCACCAGCTTTAATATCAGAAACTCTCACGCCAGTTTTAACAGTAACTTTATTGTCGCTTAAATATTTTTCTAGGACTTTAAAGACGTCTTCGGCTTTTTGTGTCTGGGGAAAAGCGCGCTGACGCGCCTCAATCACTAAAGGTAACCCTCGCGATTCAAAAAATTTAAAAGTATCAGCCACGCCATACTGGGCAAAAGCCGAATAAAGAAAATCCTTACTCTGGCCATAATGTCTAAGAAAAACTTCTTTGTCTGGTTCGGCATTGGTGATATTGCAGCGACCACCACCGGTAATTTTGAGTTTGTCGCCAAGTTGCCGGTTTTTCTCTAAGAGAAGAACCTTGAGCCCGCGCTCACCCGCCCGCCCGGCCACCATCATCCCTGAGGGCCCGCCCCCTACAACAACGACATCATATTTATTTTCTTGATTGTTCATTTAAAAAGATTGTAGCATAGGCTTCGAAGTTTTATAATACCAGTATCTTTATTATTAATTTAAATAAAAAATAAAATGGGAAATAAAATAATTACCAAAACAAGCAAAGTCAGCACACAAAAAAACATGGGTTGTGGAAACAAATTGTGGCAAGCCCACCGTCTGGGAGACGCCAGTCAAAGAAAGGCGAACAGACCAGTCAAAAAATAACTTAATCAATAAAGGTTAAGGCCTTGCCAGCTTTACCGGCCCGACCCGTACGGCCAATACGGTGGATGTAATCCTCGTAAGTCGCCGGGAGTTCGTAGTTAATAACATGGCTAACATTCGGGATGTCTAAACCGCGCGCTGCGACATCGGTCGCGACAAGAATCTGGCTACGATTTTCTTTGAATTGGCTTAAAGCGCGCTGACGTTGCATATGATTCTTATCGCCATGAATCGATTCGGATTTAAAACCACGGTCAACTAAGAGTCGAGACAGACGTTCAACCCCGTGCTTGGTCCGGCCAAAAATTAAAACCTTATTGAATTCTTCTTGAATCAAGAGATTGTGTAAGAGATCGATTTTGGCTTCTTGCTTCACATAGACCACATCTTGATCAACGCTGGTAGCTGTATCGCCAGTTTTCACCGAAACATTAATTGGGTTAGTCAAAAACTCGCTAATAATCCGCTTAATATCAGGTGATAAGGTCGCGGAGAAAAAGAGGGTGTGACGAGGGCTGGGCATCGAGCTCATCAAGAAACGCATGTCATTGATAAAGCCCATATCGAGCATGCGATCAGCTTCATCCAAGACTACCGTCTCAAATTTATCTAAATATAAACAACCACGTTCAATCAGATCCTTAATGCGACCGGGAGTGCCGATGACAAAATTATGGCTCCGACGAAGGTCATTGATTTGGCGGAAGATGGGCATACCACCAACCGTGCAAACCGAAAAAATTTGTAGGCCACGGGCAAATTTTATTAATTCTTGATTAATCTGAATGGCCAACTCACGCGTGGGAGCCACAATCAAGACATTTTGTTTCCTATCTTTAACCACCTTGTCTAAGAGTGGAATAATAAAAGCGGCCGTCTTACCAGTACCAGTGTTGGCAATCCCCACAATATCACGCCCGGCTAAGACATGAAGAATGGTCTGATCTTGAATCGGCGTGGGTTCATTATAACCGGCGCTTAAAACATTTTTCTTAAGATCTTCATTGATAGAAAAATCGGCAAAAGAATTTACCACAGTATAAGGCGCCACTTCCGCCACGGGAGTAGCTTTATTAATAAACTTTGAGATATCACTAAAAACACTGGCTCCAAACTTCTTTTTGGGCACACTTTTGTTCCGATTAATACGAGAATTACCGCCAGGGCGCTTGCCCCGACTAAATTGTTTTCTATACATATATTTGGTTTCAGTCTTTTCCCCTCCTCCAAAATATACGTGGATACAAGAGATTTAACTTATACTTTAAGTATATTACAATTTAGATAATTTGTCAAGGCTAAAAGGTAATATGGCGCAAAAACAAAAACGCGCCACCGACCGAAAGGTCAGTAGCGCGCTTCCCTTTGTCCCTAGACGGGCCAAAGGAAGAACAAGAATACAATCGAGCAAGGCTCAAGCCACCAAGCCATGAACCCTGCAGGAAAAGCGAGCCCCCAGATTGCCGTACGTGAACCACGGGTCGTCGTAGCCGACGCGCACACCGTCCACGTCCGCATTGCCGACATACACGAGGTCGCCGTACGACGAACGCTGGTTTGTCCAGGTTCGAGTGTCCGGCAAGACATAGATTCCGTTCACCTTCTTGCTCAGAAACACATCCCAGAGGACCAGGTCGGGCGTTTCGCGGAAGAGCCGGTTGACTTGGAGGCCAGCGAGTTCTTCGGCGGCCTTCTTCCAATCCTCGTCCAGCAGATTGGCCAGAGCTTCCTCGCGCCGGTTGAACTCTTCGACCGCATCCGCATAGAGCTTGGGCAAGGGTTGCCCCTCATAGACTCGCTCCGTCAGATACGTGACGAGTGAGCGCGTCTGGGTGAGATAGTTCTCGCCAAGCGTTCTTTCGATGACACCCTCCGTTGTGAAGCGATAATGCCAATCGGGCCAGAACACTTTGGCGAAGAACTCTTCCTTGCCATCGCCATACCAGTCAAGGTTGTAGAGCAATTTGCCATCGCCCAACTTGTTGGCAAGCGCTTCATACATGTGGACCATCGAGATGGGGCCACACAGGATGAGCCTTTCGCCACGTTCCTTGGCCCGGTCCACTTCTCTCTCCGTTGGGAGCAAGAGATCGCACGGGGGAACTACAAGCATCCCGAAGGCTTTGGTCGTTTCGGGGATACCGAAGAAATTCGTTCTCCGAGTCAGTGTCTGACGAATAAAACTGTCAGCCGCCGGGGTGTTACTTGCTGTGATTGAAGTCGTCATGAGACGGGCCTCCTTTCGTTTTTCCTTGTTATTTCCTCTTGTTGATTTTCAAATTCATTCCAACACCCAAGCGAAATGGTCGCGAGAGTGGTAAATTTAGTCTGGGCTGATTATACTACTGTTTAATTATTTAGTCAATAGCAGATAATTTTAAGCCTCGGGATTAACCAAACCGGCCTTTAAATCGGCAATCATGGGGGCCATCTCCCCCGCCAATATACGCTCCATACCATGCCAGCTTTTCTTGATGCGGTGGTCGGTAATGCGATCTTGGAGGTAATTGTAGGTGCGGATTTTCTCCGAGCGGTCAGCAGTGCCAATTTGGCTTTTGCGTTCGGCGGAGTACTTAGCCTCCTCCTTCTGACGCTCCATGTCCTCAATCTTAGCCGAGAGCAAGGCTAGGGCCTTTTCTTTATTGCGTAATTGAGTTCGTTCACTTTGGCTTCGCACGACCAAGCCAGTCGGTTTATGAGTCATACGCACCGCCGTCTCCACCTTGTTAACATTCTGCCCACCAGCACCCCCCGAGCGCGTGAATTCTATCTCCAAATCACTTGGGTTAATCTTCACTGTACTAATTTCCCGCACTGGCAAAACGGCCACCGAGATAGTCGAAGTATGCACCCGCCCCTGCTTCTCAGTCGCCGGCACCCGCTGTACTCGGTGCACCCCCATTTCATTTTTAAAAGCATCGTAGGCGCCTTCACCGGTAACTTCAAAAGTCGCTTCTTTATAACCCCCCAATTCAGACGGTGACGAATCTACCAAAACAAAACTCCAACCCTGTGTCACCGCATACTTGGCATACATCTCAGATAATTCATAGGCAAAGAGGGCTGACTCGGTACCACCAGCACCAGCGCGCATCTCAATCATCACGGTTTTTGGATCACCACTATCATCACCTTTAGGTGCCAAAATTTCTTCCATTTTTGCCCACAAGGCTTCACGTTCTTTCTCTAAATTTTTTACTTCCTCTTCAACAAGCTCTTTGACCGCATCGTCGGCCACCGCTAAAGCCTTCGCTTCTTCGATTTGACGCGTGAAATTATCATACAAACCAGCCAAATAAGCGGTTTTGTTATTAGCCCTAAAGTCAACTATGTCCATTAGTATCTACTTACCCTTTTTCTTAGCGGTAGTAGCTTTAGTGGCGCGGGTCTTGAATTTCTCTACACGACCAGCAACATCGAGAGTTTTCTCATTACCAGTGAAGAATGGGTGACAGGCACTGCAAATTTCTACCTGCATTTTCTCGATCGTTGAACCAATAGTAAAAGTATTACCGCAAGCACAGGTAACTTTGGTTTCGTAGTATTTAGGATGAGTATCTTTTTTCATACCAAGCAACTATAACAACATTTTAATCGTTTTGCAAGATGGCGATTTGTTTATCATATTTAGCGGCAATGGCCATAACCTCATTGCCATAGAAGGCATTTTTGGCCAAGCTCCAGTTGCCCCCGGCATAATACTTAAGAGCCGCTTTGCGCTCAGCTGCATAAGTCTTAGCATCGGCTCCCAAATCACGCAGATAAAGACCGGAGGCGGCAAAAGCATCGCGCGGATTCCACGGATTCGGCGGATTGCTCCCCGTTACAGCCGTAACAGCGCTAGCCATTCCCATCCAAGTGGACGGAATAAATTGAGCCGGCCCCATCGCCCCGCCATAACCACCGCGATAAGGACAAGAGACGGGCTGACCAACCGGTTCAATACCTAAGGCTTTACAAATTTTTTCAAATGGGCCGATATCGCGCTCTGGTTTCATCACCGCCGTATAACTCTTAGAGGCTGGATCTTGCGGTCGATTACAAGTACCGATATTCTCGCCTAAGTTAGACTCTTGGGTAATGATGGCTAACAAAAATGACGGCCTGATACCAACTTTGGCACCAACATAATTGGCATGTTCCAAAGCTTGACCGAAGGTAATGTTTTTGGCCCCCCGCAGAGTAAACAAGGCATTGTTAATTGCTGCCCGTTCCTTCTCTTTAGCCGCAATGACCGCCTTGTAAGAATTCTCTTTGGCTTTACTGGCATTTAACAAGACAGTTTTTTGTTTATTGAGTTCCTCAATATTAGCCTTCTCGGCCTCAATCGCTTTTTGAGCATTGAGCTCGGCATCACGCCTGTCTTCAAGCTGAACCTTCTTATTTTCAGTATCAGTCTTGGTCTCACGCACATCGCCAAGAGCCGTCTGAGTGGACTGCTCAACAAAACGGAAGCGTTCTAAATCCACAAAAAAATTAGTGACTGATTCTTTAGCTAAAATAACTTCAGAAAAAGTGTTGTCGTCCAGTTCTCGCGTCTGACGTAAGAGCTCGGCCAGAGAACGCTTCTTGGTTTCAAGTTTGTCGTCGAGAACACCGATAGTTTTAACCTTCTGCTTAATATCGCCTCCCAGACGTTCAATTTCGATTTGCTTGGCCTTAATGTTAAGTTGAGCAGTCGTAATTTTATAAGTCAAAATATCCACGTCTCGCTTGATGCTAGCGGTTTCCTTCTGCTTAGATTGAAGCAAGCTTTTTTGTCCGGCGATCTCAGCCTCCACTTGTTGCAATTGGGCCTGCAAGCGCACTTCCTTCTCAGCTGTTGTCTCGGCCATGAGTGGCTGGGGATTTAGCAGGAATAGGCAGAAACCAAACACTCCAAGCCAGATAAAAACTGGTTGTCTTTCCATAAGCTGATTATAGCAAAAATTATTCGGCAGCGGGAGCCCCCTCTTCCTCCTCTTTCTTACCCTTCTTTTCTACCTCAATCGCCGAGAGATCCACTGGTGCCACCTCCTCCACCACCTCCTCTTCCGCCTCGATAATAGAAGCCACAACCTCGTCAGCATCAATAGTGGCCTTAACACCAGCTGGGAGTTTAAGATCCCCAACCAAGATTTGACTATCAAGAGTATTAAGACCGGACACATCCACTTTAATATCGTGAGGCAAATTCTTAGGTAAAGCGCTAATTGGTAATTCGTGCAAAACCTTAATCAAACTGCCACCCAATTCCTTAATCGCTGGAGCAATACCTTCGAAAACAAGCGGAACATCAACCTCGATTTCCTTATCTTGACTAACAACATATAAGTCAACGTGCACCGGCTCGTCCGAGACAGGGCCAAACTGGACCTCATGAATCAAGGTGTCTACCTTCTTACCATCAATTTCTAGAGAGATAATTGAGGATTCGCCGGCCTCTTTAAGAACTTTTTTGAATTCAATAGTATTTAAAGTGATATTCTTGCTGGCATCCTTGCTACCATAAACCACAGCTGGCAATTCACCGTTGGCACGTAGGTTATTAACCTTCTTACCCAAAATATCACGTAATTTAGCGCTTAATTTAAACATAACTTGCTTAGTATATAAGAAATCGGCAAAATTGCAACCCCGCCATATCGGGGTAAACCCCTAGAGCCGAGCGAAAAGTTGGAGGCGCTTCTTAGTGACATCGGCCATGGCTTGGACGACCGATTTGAGAATCTTGTAGGGAGCGACTTCATCAGGGTCAGACTGAAGAGACTCACGCAGAGCATTCCGATAAGCAAGGCGAAGCTCGGTATTGATGTGGATAATCGAGATGCCCGCTTGGATAGCTTCGACAAAATCGGCATCAGTAATCCCCGACCCGCCATGCAAAACCAGAGGTACACCCGTGGCCTGTCTGATCTCGGTAATACGCTTGGTAAATAACTTGGGATTGGGCACGTTCTTAAGCATACCGTGCAAATTACCAACAGCTGGCGAGAACAAATCTACCCCTGTTTCCTGCACCAACCTCTTGGCATCCTCAACAGTGGTAATTGTCTCCTCTGAGAGGGCTGCCCCTTCAGGAATGGCATCTAACATTTTGGACGATTTGCCAATATAACCAAGTTCGCCCTCAACCACGATATCTGGATTGACACTCTTCGCATACTCCACACATTTCTTCGTCTCGACAATATTCTCTTCTAAAGGTAATTCAGCCCGATCAAAGACAATCATGTCATAACCGGCATCGATGGCCTCCTTGGCTCGCTCGAGAGAATAAGTATGATCGGCCGAGAGCCAAATGGGATAATTAAACTCATCACGAAGACTCGAGACTAAAGCTCGAGCTTGGCGCACACCGATAAAATCACGCTCACCCTCCGAGACGCCAATAATCACCGGCTGATTTAATTCTTTGGCTGTTCTGAAGATGGCCCACAAGGCCTCGATATTGGAGATATTAAAGTGCCCAATAGCGATCTTTTGTTTATCCGCATCATAAATTACCTCTTTTAGAGTTTTCATATTATAATCATAGCATATGAATAAATTTGATTTAATCTCTATAGGGGATAACGCGACCGACGCTTTTATTAAATTATCCGAGGCCGAATTAAACTGTGAGATAGATAGACCGGAGTGTAAAATCTGCATGCGTTTCGCGGCCAAAATTCCTTACGAGTCGGTTACCGAGATTCCGGCTGGAGGCAACAGTTCAAACGTAGTTTTAGGCGCCACTAAGCTTGGTCTTAAGACTGCTTACATCTCAAGCCTGGGCAGTGATGGGCACGGAGAAAAAGCCTTAGCTAAGCTAATCGAGGCTGGAGTTGATGCGAGTATGATTACCAAACACCCCAATATACCAACTAATTATAATTATGTTCTCTGGTACCAGGATGACCGCACCATTCTTGTTCATCATCAGAAATATGATTATCGCTGGCCCGAGATTATAGAAGCTCCAACTTGGGTCTTCCTCTCCTCGATTGGTGATGAAGACTTAAGCTTCCACCAGAAATTGGGAGCGTGGCTCGTGGCCAACCCCGAGATAAAACTCGCCTTTAGCCCCGGCACTCTGCAAATTAAAGCCGGTGTTGAGAAATTAAAAGATATTTATGCCCGCACCGAAATTTTCTTTGGGAATAAACAGGAGGCCGAGAAAGTTCTTAATCTCCCTGGTTATGAGATAAAAAAATTAGCCGAAGAAATGAAAAAGATTGGCCCTAAAATAGTTGTTATCACCAATGGCGAAGCTGGGGCTTATTGTCTAGACGCCGAAAATAATTTCTGGTTTATGCCGGCCCTTAATACTAAGGCCTTCGAACGCACGGGAGCGGGCGATGCTTTCTCTTCTTCTTTTCTCTCGGCTATTTTCTACAATCAAACGATCGCCGCGGCTCTCGCTTGGGGCGCGGTGAATTCCTCCGCCGTTGTGGCCCAGGTCGGCCCGCACGCCGGCCTTCTCACTCGCGCCGAAATTGAAGCCAAAATAAAAAGCGACAACCTATCCGCTCAAAAGGCTTAAAGAATAAAAACAGCCCGACTAGCCATAAAAAATTTTTAGTAGAGTTTACACGACCGTTAAAACTTTACTAATCAAGGCCAAACTCTTTTTTCAGCCATTTATCATTCTCGATCGAGTCAACGGTCATATACAAAACTTCTTTACCTATCTTAAAATTGGACTTTAATAAAATAATTATCTCTCGGCACTCATAGGG
>CAIKBK010000003.1 GCA_903825615.1 Candidatus Vogelbacteria bacterium
TCCAACGGCTCTTCTTTGGTCTTATTTTTTATAATATCAAAAGCGTTATAGACAATAGTACGGGCGACATTTTTCTTGCCACGCTCCATAATATAGTTAATCAGCTTCTCAACTTTAAGCGATTGATATTGATGATCAGGCTCTAATTTAACTAGTTTTTTGGTTGGTCGTCGCATAATTATTTCTTCTTAACATCACCAGCTTTAGGCTTCTTATTACCGTACAAAGAGCGGCCTTGGCGACGCTTCTCCACGCCAGTCGTGTCCAAAAGACCGCGAACAATATGATAACGGACACCAGGCAAGTCTTTGACACGACCGCCACGAATAATAACAACCGAGTGCTCCTGTAAGTTATGGCCTTCACCCGGAATATAGGCTGTCACTTCCATCCCATTAGTCAGACGCACACGGGCAATTTTACGCAAAGCGGAGTTAGGCTTCTTTGGGGTAGTCGTCTTAACCTGCAAACAGACACCGCGCTTAAAGGGTGATGGGTAAAAGACTGGTCTGTTAGTGATAGTATTGAAGCCACGCGCCAAAGCGACCGTGGTCGACTTGCGCTTCACAATTTTGCGGGGCTTCCTAATTAATTGATTAATTGTTGGCATGATAAAAAAATAAACCTGCCTGCCAGCAGGCAGGAATGACCTTCCGGCCAAGTAAGCACTACTTTAATATAAATACTTAGAAAATGCAACTAAAAAGGCCGCCAGTAGACCATGGGAGGGCCCGCTGACGGCTTTTGAACTAGTCTCTAGCCCAAGACTTCCTGATGAGCAATAAGGAACTTAAGCAATCTAACTGTCGAAAGAAGGGATTCATTCCTTTCTCCCCGAGAGGGGCCACAAACTTCACTTTGATAAGTAATGCCGTAACGGAGAAGCTCAACAATAGTAGCCAAAGGGGTATTCCCGCCCGGGCTAAGAGGAAAAGCCAAGTAACTAAGCACTCTGGTGCAACCAAGAAGATGTGTGTCAAAAAGGGTGCGCTTTTCCAAAGGAGTATTTACAGATGCCTCTAGAAGGCCCATTTGGTCTTCCAGCTTCAGCCTGGCAAATATCCAGAAAAGGTGCCAACTTTCGTACTCGTTATTATACTTCTCTTCTTCAGGGTTACAAAAAAACAAGATCCATTTCTCGACCGTAAACTCCGGGTGGGACGTGATTGCAGGGCAAAGTTCTCTCGCTCGACCACCGGAGTCATAACAGTTATAGAACTCCCTCATCATATCTAGTAAACTCATTTCCTTTATGTCCATGACAAATTCCTTTCTTTTGTGCGCCAAAGGCGTTGGTTTGAACATTTTCAAAGCATCCAAGAGCAAAGTACCACTCCAGCCTTATTTGTCAAGCTTTGTTGAACAATTGTTGACAATTTACTGACAACAGAATATACTGAAAATATGGCAGTCCACGACACATTGAAAAGCCTTGGACTTAATGATAAAGAAATTAAACTTTATCTAACAATCCAAAAAAATGGCAAAATCAAACCGACCAAACTCGCCGAGCTGACAAAAATAAACCGAGCCACCATTTACAACCTAGCTAACAACTTATTATCCAAAGGACTCATTGCTGAAGATATTAGCGGAAAGACTTTATATTTTATCCCCCTCCCCCCGACAAGCCTAGAGACAATTCTTGAAGAAAATAAAAGGGAATTAAAAGAGAAAGAATCTCTGGTTAAAAAAGCCATCGGCGAATTAAGCCTCCTGACGACAAATAAGGAATATTCTGTTCCCAAAATCCGCTTCGTCGAAGAAGGCGATTTGAAAAAATATATATTCGATAATCTAACTAAATGGCAAGATGCGGTAATAAGCTCCGACGGTGTCTGGTGGGGTTACCAAGACCATACCTTCATTGAGAACTTTGAGAGTTGGATTAAAGCCTCTTGGGAAACAGCCCAAAGCAAGCACTCTCATTATAAATCTCAAATCTTCACAAATGAATCCCAGATTGAAAGGAAAATTAAGGGCCGTTACCCAGCAGACAAAAGAAGTGTCCGATTTCTACAAGAAACAGGCTTCACGGCGACAATGTGGGTCTGCGGTGATTATCTGGTAACAATTGTTACAAACATCCACCCCTTCCACCTAATAGAAATCCACGACTCAATGATCGCTCATAATACCAAAGAAGTTTTTAAGAAACTTTGGGAGAAATAGCTAAATTCCCGTAATTAGGTAATAAATAGCGGTAACCAGCTTGTCGATAATAAAGCCGGCGCCAAGAATTATCGCCAAGATGATTATAATTTGATAACGAGCAAAAAAGTGGGCCACGCGAGAGCGATAAGGAAGAAAGGAAAAAAGGATAGTCGCGCCATCAAGTGGAGGTACGGGAATAAGATTAAATAAGGCCAACATTATATTGATTAAGACTATAGTCGAAAGAATGGGCGTCACCGAGGTACCAAGAAGCGCTACGGCAACACCAGTGCGTAGCAAGAGACCAAAAATAAGAGCTAAAAACAAGTTAGAGATAGGGCCAGCGGCGGCCACATAAGCCGGACCATATTTGCCAGCCTTAAGATTATAAGGGTTATAAGGTACCGGCTTAGCCCAGCCGAAGACTATTCCTCCTGGCAATAGAGCCAAAACCAAAGGCACAATGATGGAGCCAACTGGGTCAATATGCTTGATTGGGTTCAAAGTTAAGCGCCCAGCTAGCTTAGCTGTCGGATCCCCTAAAATATAGGCCATATAACCATGCGAAACCTCGTGCACCACAACAGAAATAACAAGAACAAGTAGAGAAAATAAGAAACCAATAGAGATTATTTCCATAAATTAAAATTTGCCAAATTGGCTATATGATGATAGCATATAACCACCTATATGAAAACTTGTTTAATTTGCGATAAAGGTTCCCAAATGGTTGGCGGTTACTCCAACCGTGTGCGTGCAACCAAATATAATCCCATTCCTCTGCAGCGTAAGCAGCCTAATTTGCAGTGGGCCAAGACCGGTGATGGCGCTCGTATCAAGATTTGCACCAAATGCTTGAAAGGTGGAAAGAATCTTCTGGTTAAGACTAAGACTAAAGCCAAAACTAAATAACCATTTAAATAAATTCTGCTAAAATCCGACGGAAATCCCGTCGGATTTTAGTTTGATCGTACCAAGATCTTTGGTTTGGAGAATCTCGGCACCAATTATCTTCAACCAATTGATGGTTTCGGGACTGGGATGGTTATAACGATTCTTAGCGCCGACAGAAATAATGGCAATTTCGGGTTTAATAGCTCGAAGCAAAGCAAGAGAATTCGAACTCTTGGCGCCATGATGGGCTACTTTAAGGACATCAGTTTTTAATTCGCCAGCTTCGGTCGCCAATAATTTATTTTCTAACTTAATAGAAGCATCGCCCATAAAGAGAAAGCTGGTGCTAGCATAGGTAAGTTTGGCGATAATCGAACTATAATTAGTATCCGGCTTCCCTCCCCGCGGACCCCAAGTGGCCGGTTTAGCCTCAATAATTTCTAAAATTACCTCAGGGCTCAAGATTATTTTGGTCCCGGCTTGAGCAATTAAGTGCGAAGATTTTTCTTTGGTCACATCTTCTTCTAATTTCTGATAAACACTAGTCTCGGCGACAAAAGCCGGTTCAATAAAGCCGGTGATATTATAACGATCAAAAACTTCAGGTAAACCACCAATATGATCTTGGTCGGGGTGGCTCTCTAACACTAGGTCAATCGAACGATCATAAAAAGGCATAGCCTGCCCAAGGGCACGAATTACACTGCGATCAGGACCGCCATCAATCAACACCTGATTATTATTGGGCGCTGTAATTAATATCGCATCACCTTGGCCCACATCTAAGAAGGCGACGGTGAGATACTTAGACGGTGTCTCCCACCAAACCGCGAGCCAGGTGGCGGCGGTAAAAATAAAAAGTAAAAAAATTAACCCGAAGCGATATTTCATTAATTTGATTATAGCAAAGTAGCGAAAAAGTGAGCCATTTTGAGAATATAAGCCAGTAGGAAATAAGTCGGGTAACTAAAGAGAAGCGAAAGAAAAGAAGAAAAGAAACCAGTGATACCAGTTAAGAAACTCGCAAACATCGCCCAAGGGATTGGGGGCAAGATAAAAATGTTGGAGACAAAACCAATGAGTGAAGCTTTGCCCATCTTATAGAGTAGCCAAGGATAAACGGCAAGCTGGGCACCGGTGGTGATACAAATAATTTCTTTTAAACCGCCAATAAAGGGCCTAGCCCCTATATCCGAAACTTTTGTCGACCAACCTAAGGCCCAGGAAACTAATGGTGACAGATAAATCAAACCAAGGGTCGCAAGAAACGAGAGTTGGAAGCCGAGGTCGAAGGCGAGCAATTTAGGATTCCACAAGATCATTAAGAAGCCGGCAAAAACCAAAGCCACTCCCGCATCATAAGTGCGACCCCAACGCCGAGCAATAAGCGCGATGGCGCCCATTACGGCCGAACGCACGGCTGCCGCTTCGCCACCGGTCATAATGACAAAGAGGAAGATTGAGCCGATCCCCAAGAGCCAAGCTAGGGCTGGCGTGAGCCACGAGAAGAAAAGTAAAACGCTCTCGGCGACAATTGTAATATTATAACCGGAGAGCACAATAATGTGCGAGACTCCCGCTTTTCTAAATTCGTCTTCAGTTTGCTTTCCCAACCCACCCTTATCCCCCAAAATGAGACCACCGGCCAAGGACGCGGCCGGTTCAGGCAAAGCCCGCCTTAAATTGGCCAAAAAATTATTTTTAAGTGAAAAAAGTTGAGATTTAATAAAAGAGCCTTGACCCCGTGCCACAATCTTAAGTTTAGGCAGATAAACTGTTTGTTTAATTCCTCGCACGAGTAAATAGTTTTGATAGTCAAAGACCGTGCCCTGATCAATCATAAAATTTTGTGGCCGTTCGATCTTGCCCGAGAGCTCGATCTTGTCGCCATAAGCATAATCGGTAAAATTATCAGTGATAGCCAAGATTTTACCTGGGGCAGAATCTAATTTGATAACTAATCTAGTAGAAACATCTCGGCGGTCCGGATCATTAACTATCAACCCAACGCATTTCTTCTCTACATTTTTGCAATCAGGCAGAGATAGATCATCGGTTTGAGAAAAATTAAAACGAACAAGACCCAAAACAACACCGATAAAAATTATCGCCAGAGCCAGAAATAATTTTTGACGCGCCAAGATAAAAAAGAGAGACAAGAAAGCAAAAATTAAAACTAAAAAAAGACCGACCACTGGCCAAGCAAAACCAGTCAGGCTAGCCAAAACTATCCCCCCAACAAAACCCAGAATCAGGATCGAGATAATCCGACGAACAAAAATCACAAAAAGTAATTAAGCCGCCCGATCTTCGATATCATCCATCACCTCTCGTCGATTAGCTGTTTCCCCTCTTTTTGTTCCCATCCCCCGGCCTTGATTTTTGATTTTTTCGTCCCAATATTTTAATTGCGAACTACTATCTCCACTCGATGGTTCAATAACTTCCCCCGCTGGTAGGTCACCGCTAAACCCTTCTAAAGACATTTAAATTTATTTTAATTAAAATTAATTCTAATGATTAAAACATCGACCCTTGGGCTTCACGAGCGCAACCCCCATCCATCGCTAGGTTGGCTAATTTATCAGCCTCGGTATTTTTTTCTCTCGGAATATGGGAAAAAGTGAGATGGGGAACGTCAGCCACTTGCGCATTCCAAATCTTCATAAAAAGCGGTACTAACTTTTCTTCTTTAACCTGATATTCGCCACGTAATTGTTTACAGACTAGCTCACTATCAAGTTTAACTTCGATCTGCAGGTTTTTGACCTGATCTTTACCAAAAGTTCTTTTTAAAGTTTCTAGACCTAAAATTACGGCTTGATACTCGGCCTCATTATTAGTCATCACCCCCAAGAAAAGATGGGCCTTGCGAATGATTTCGTTCTTTTTATTATAAATAAAAACTCCCGCCCCGGCCGGACCCGGATTCCCGCGCGACCCACCATCGGTATGCATCACAATTTTTTCCATATTTTAATTATATCAGGGGTTAAGAAGTTATCAACAATTGTAATTTTGACCATTTTTAATATACTAAAAGCCAGTCCGATGAAGAAGATTGAAAAAGAATATTCAAATAAAAAA
>CAIKBK010000004.1 GCA_903825615.1 Candidatus Vogelbacteria bacterium
CCCAACGACCGCTTGCTCAATATGATTAGCAAAGATACCACTCTGACTTCCGCCTTTTCTATCTGTGATGATGTCTTAAAACAAGCCGTCGAAGGCATTTCTAATACTATTACCATGCCAGGGCAGATCAATGCTGACTTTGCTGATATCAAGACTATTATGCAGAACTCTGGCTCCACTCTGATGGGGGTCGGTGTGGCGACGGGTGAAAATCGCGCCACCGAGGCTGCCAAAATGGCTATCAGCTCACCACTTTTGGATGTCTCGATTATCGGGGCCAAGGGCATCCTCTTTACGGTCGCGGGTGGCGATGATGTTACCCTCTTTGAGCTGCAAGAAGCCGCTAAGGTTATTACTGAATCTATCGATCCCGAGGCCAAAGTTATCTTTGGTACTATCCACGACGATAAGATGAAAAAGAACGAGATTAAGATTACCGTTATTGCTTGCGGTTTCCCAAGTGATAATACTAAGAAGAGCCGTGATGATTTCAAGATTAACTTCAGTACTGATGCCGTTATAAACTCGGCAGCAGAAACAAATGAGCCCAAAAAAGAAATTGTTGATAATAATGAAACAAAAAAAGCTGAGTCACTAAACAGGTCAGAAAAAAAAGAAGCTGAGCCAATTCTTAGTCTCAAAGACAAGAAGGACGATAATCTGGATGACGATGATTGGTCTTCTATCCCCGCTTTCTTGCGACGCTCCAAGACTAAGTAGTATAATTAGCTTATGTTTGATGTAATTATAATCGGTGGTGGACCCGCTGCTTGCTCGGCCGGTGTTTATGCTACCCGCAAAAAATTAAAAACTTTAGTTATCGCCGAAGAGCTTGGTGGCCAGTCGGCTGTCTCGCCCGAAATTCAAAATTGGCTGGGAGAGATAAGTATCCCTGGAGCCGAACTCTCCAAGAAATTTGTTAATCATCTCCGCTCTTATGAAGGAGAAAGTTTGACTATAAAAATGGGTGTAGTAACTGGCGTTAATAAAGAAGGTAATTTCTTTAAAGTTAATACTGACGGCAATATCTATGAAAGCAAAACAATCTTTATGGCCACCGGTGGCCGACGCCGCAAATTAGAGATTAAGGGTGCTGACATTTTTGAACATAAAGGACTCACCTACTGCCCTTCCTGCGATGGCCCCTTATTCAGTGGACAAGATGTGGCGGTGATTGGAGGCGGTAATGCCGGTTTTGGCACGGCGGGTCAACTCCTTGCTTATTGCCAGAGCGTGACCTTGCTTGAAATGATGCCCGAATTCCGCGCTGAAGCAATGACGGTGGAAAAGTTAAAACAAAACCATAATTTTAAAGCGTTTAACAATCTTGAAATCATCGAGATTAAGGGTGACCCTTCGATTCCCTCAGGGCAAGTAAATTTTGTAAAAAGTTTAGTTTATAAAAATAAAGAAACCGACGAAATTATAGATTTACCTGTTACTGGCATTTTTGTCGAGATTGGTTTCGTGCCTAATACTGAGATGGTTAAGAGCTTGGTTAACCTTAGCCCGGCTGGCTATATTATGGTTGACCACCAAACTCAAAGAGCCTCACAAGAAGGTATCTGGGCGGCCGGTGACTGCTCCGATGTAAAGTATCATCAAAATGGCATCGCCGCTGGTGATGCTGTCAAAGCCACCGAAGACATTTACGAATTTCTAAAGTCCCGCTAAAGTGATAGCTAAGTAAAGTACGACAATCCCTAAGATTGTCATTAGGGTTGTTAATTGTGTCGGGTGACCGTGATGACTCTCGGGCAAGAGCTCGGAGGCGCCAATGTAGAGGAAGAAGCCGGTAAAGAGAGCCAGTATTAGTCCGAGCCAAGATTCAGGCAAAGAGAAGAAGAGGGTGGAGAAAATACCGAGCGCTGGTGCCAGCGAAGCAATGAGAAGCCAGCGTAGGGCCTTCTTTTTATCTCCCCCATTTTTAAGCGTTAAGCCAACAATATTCAAACCATCGGAAAAATTATGAGATAAGACCGCCAGAGCTAAGATTAAACCGACTTCGGTCGAAACTTGGAAAGCCAGGCCAACGGCCAAGCCGTCAATCACACTGTGCACCGCCAAGATTAAAGCCGACAAAGACTTTTTCTTATGATGAGGATTCTCGCAATGCTCATCTTCGTGAGTCTGAAAGAAAAGCAAACGATCCAAAATCAGATAGATTATAAAACCTAGAGCCACTAGTGAAGTGGTAAGAGGAACGCTAAAAATATTTGTGTTCAGCTCTAGCGCTTCAGGCAAGAGATCAAAAAAAGCCACCCCAATTACCGCTCCCGCTGAGAAACCTAAGATCAAGTGGAGTTTATCTCTAAAGCGGAAGGCGAATAAGCCTCCAACAAAAGCCGAGCAGAAAGCAGCCAAACCAATTAGAATTAACATAGAGAAACTATACCAGAATTAACCAAAAACTTCACCTCATGACGAAGTGAAGTTTTTGGTTAATTAGTTGTTAACCAGATTTAGACTATCTTCTTAGCTAAGAAGATAACATAAATGGCCGAAGCGCCAACGAGCGCATAGACAACGGTTTGCAATAATATGTTATACCTAAGCAAGAAGCCGACTAGATCAAATTTAAGAATAGCAATCAGACCCCAATTAAGTCCACCGATAATCAGTAAGACTAAGGCAACCCAATTTAAAATTTTAATCATTATTTAATTTTTATTGAAATTAAGTATTCGACCTAACGATATTATACCAAAAGAATAACCAATTTGACGAGAGGTTTATTCACAGCCCATTCTTCGGACCTTAGTGGTATAATTAACCCCATAGAATAAAGTATGAATATTATCACTTATCTTAGACATTGGCGCTTTGAAGGTTATGCCTTATTTGACCTCACTCTCTCCTTCTTGGGGATGTGGCTTCTCTCTTCTCTCCTCTCCAAAATCTTTCGTCTTATTCACGTGCAAGTCCCAACAATCAATTGGGTCATTCTCACTCTACCGATTAGTATAGTTATTCATCTCTTAGTCGGGCGTCATACTCCCATGGTCCAAAATTTTCTAAATCCTCACGGTCATTGGACGCTTAAAATCATTATTGTTGTCTGTTTAATTTTCGGTCTATGGGGAATTAAAATAAGATAGGAGTTAAAAAGCAAAGGGCCCAAACGCACGAAGACGTTTGGGTCCTGTTGAATTTATTAACAGCGCTCGCGACAACGTTTTTTTGTCGCAGGTCTCCAGTCTTCCAATTGGCGAGCCCAAAGTTTCTTCTTACTCTCTGGTACAGTAAAACGGAGAAGAAGCTCTCTGATCAAACCACTTAGCTGAAGACGAGCCTCGGCCGACTCTTCCAGAAGGCCCTTAACCCTCATTATCCCACCAGCAGTCATATCTAACGCTCGAAGAGCGCCAGGATAGAACCAGCCAGCCACAACCTCCCTCTCTAGACCCAAGACAAGAGAAGCAAGATAACAAGCCAGATCAAGAACTGGTTGGGGGGTAATGAGACGCGTTTCTTTCCGAAGTTCGGCATCCCTCTCGAAAATTAAGGAGATAAGGTCATCCGCATCAGGCAGAAGCTTAAACAACTCCTGAGCCTCCGCTAAAGTGACACGATGACCATTGACCCCGCAACCCTGAGAGAAAGAGATAGTTCCCAAACGACTAAGGAGAAGGGAGAGCTCCCCTTCCTTAGTTTTCTTGATCAGCCAGTCGATAACTTTAGGATTGAGAGTGTCTCCACCCTTGTTACCTTCAGCTGTTACAAGACGTGGTGGATATTTAGCCAGAAACCTCTTGGCAACTTCTGGGTACGACGAGGCACCGATCTTTTCGACTCTGAAGATTTGTAGATCTTTGAGTTCTCGGTACAACTCTGGACCCAAGTCTTCTTCTGTCGGCGGACGAGATAACGAGATAAGAACTCGGCCTCCGCGTTTCCCTCTTTCGCGAGTAAGACGTATGGCCTCAGCCATTTTTCGTCTCGTTCCCTTCGCTCCGCTGGAGGTACCATCGATATCCGTGATCACTAGAACTTTTGCCGACAAAAGACATTTTTCAAAGATTCCTAAACGTCGTCTATCAACATTGGTTCCGCCAGATTCTCCAGTTGAGAAAAAAGAGGAGTAAAGACTCTGAAAAGTCTTACCTGTGACACAAAAGATATCGAGTTTCGGATCCACCTTGAGCATCGCTTGGAGCGACACATAGAGGAGCATCCTCTTACCGGACTCTTCGGGACCACAGAGCACAAGACTCTTAAACAAGGGACGAGCCCGATTAGGCTTAGCCACTTCTTGAGTTGCCTCTAGCGCTAACCGATTAACAATCGAGTCTCCGACCACAAAGTCTTCGAAATCAAAGTGTCCACTCGGTGGTTCGCCGGGCTTAAAGTCTTCCCGACTTCTTTTCCCTTTTAAGCGCAATCCCTTGCTGTCTTCGTCTGATTCTTCAGGAACACCTTCCAGATTCGCTTGAACCGGAGGGATGACCCCCTTGGCCTGTTCACAAAGGTTCTGGTCAACGACAAGCTTCCAAGTCTCTAAACCCTGCCCCTTGAAAGCCATGTCGATTGAAGCTCGGTAACTCTTTTTGGGATCACCCAGCCAACCAGAGAAGAATTCACTCGGCACATAGACGACCCCCTCAGACTTCCCAAGAAGGCCAGCCACCCGACCAAAACTCACCCCAGGCAAAGCGAACCAAACATCAAACATTGTGTCATCGCCCAAAATACTTCTTAAGCTCCCGTGGACAACACAATTGAATTCATTATCGATCTGGATCAAGGGAGCCAGACCGACATTGGCGTTCCCGCCGTTCTCTGTCTTCTCCTCGATACCCATAATCGACACTCCTTCTGCTTCGTTTTGTTTACACTGTCAATGCCAAAGACCACACACTAGTCCTTTTGGATTCTAGCACAATAAAAATAAACTCCAAGCCAAAAAAAACGCCTCTACCACAAGGGTGTTTTAGTAGACTTTTAGAACTTAGACTGAGATATATAGGTCAGGGTATGAAAAGAGAGGTGTCCGCTTGCGCGGGCACCTCTCGGTGATTTTCTGCATTCACAGACTTTCGATCATTTTGCAGAACTCTGGCCATGAACCGACCCGTTTCGCGACCGTTCCTTCGTCAAGATGGCTATTGTAGCCCCAAGAAAAGAGGAAACGGTGTGGAACG
>CAIKBK010000005.1 GCA_903825615.1 Candidatus Vogelbacteria bacterium
AGCTAGGGCCCCGTGGCCAATCGAACGACGAGAGGTATTGCCGACACGGCCGGTTTCACCCACCGAATATGGAGGGAAATTATAATGATGGAAGAAATATTTTAAACCATCTACTTCCATACCCTCAACAATTAATGAATCACGCGGTCCGCCCAAGGTTAGTGTAGTTAAGACGTGAGTGGCACCTCGGTAGAAGAGGCCATTACCGTGGACCACCTTGGAGAAACCACCGGCTTGCGCAAAGAGGGGCCGCACCTCATCAAGAGCTCGTCCGTCGGTACGTCGCTTTTTCTCAATTGCTTCCATGTGTACCACTTCATCAATCTGTTTTTCAAAATAATTTAGCCAAGCGCCAAGGTTGGCCTCAGGCATTTTCTCAGTGCGCAACTTGAGCCAATCTTCTTTGAGACTATCAGCCGACTTCTTGCCAGTACCGGCAAACATCACCTCTTCAATTTTAGGCGCGATATTTTCGGCGAAGAGTGCTTCAGCTTCGGTTGGGATAGTTGGAATATTGAGTACGAGTTTAGGCTTAGTCATTTCGGCGATAACTTGTTTCTGCCAAACTTGAATTTTCTCAATTTCTTCTTGAGCTTTTCTTAAGGCCTCTTTAACTTTGGCCTCAGGAATTTCGTTGCCCGCTGATTCAATCATACTGATTTTACCTTCACCACCACAAACCAAGAGATCAAAAATGCCAGTTACCCGTTCGGTAAAAGTTGGGTTAATAACCAAATTTTCACTTCCTTCCATTTGCCCCAATCTTACCGAGCTAACAGGACCGCCCCACGGTAGTGGCGAAGTAGCCAGGGCCAAGGAGGCGCCAATCACGGCGGGCACATCGGCATCGTTGTCTTCATCCATGGCCAAGACGGTAATAATTACTTGAATTTCATTACGGATGGCACTGTCGAAGAGCGGGCGGATAGTGCGATCAACAATGCGCCCGGTAAGGACGGCTTCTTCACTTGGTCGGCCTTCGCGCTTAATATAACGCGCACCACCAATCTTACCGGCAGCATAATAACGCTCCTCATACTCGACGGTGAGGGGGAAATAATCACTGTCTTCTTTGGTCACGGGTGACATGACCACCGTCGCGAGCAACATGGTCTCACCATACTTAATAATAACCGAACCAGTGGCCTGGTCGGCAATATCAGTAAACATAGCCGTTAAAGTGCGGCCGCCAACTTCTAACGAATATTCTTTTTTTGTCATCTTTAAATTGGAGCTGACTGAGAGATTCTAGGCATGAAAGGCGAACCCTCCAAGACTATTTATCTACCAACCAGCTAACTTAATTATTAATGTTCAGACTATATCACAAAAAAAACCCACTGGCCACTTGTCGTGGCCAGTGGGTTTTTTTCTTTGATTTATTGCGGCTTCTTAATCGGACGGCGGGGGCCAGAGAGATTAATTAGATATTTGCCTGGATTAGCCGAAAGATCTAAGAAGTCATCGGCGATTTCACGCAACTTGCCCGAGGAGCTTTTGCCAAAGGCAATGACTTCAACTTGGGCACCCATGTTTTCTTTAAGATATTGGACCAGCGGGACAAAATCTCCATCGCCGGAAACAAGAAC
>CAIKBK010000006.1 GCA_903825615.1 Candidatus Vogelbacteria bacterium
AGTACAACCAAGAATCGGGATCACCGTGGGTTCTAGGTCCATATAACGATAACCGGTACTCGCATTATTAAGAGAACCGTCATTCAAACCAGAAACTAGCTCACCAACAGTATCGCTGTTTAGATAATTAGCTGAGGAAGAAAAATCTGTCCCTCCAACATTAATACTGTCCTTCTCTAAACGATAATTAGAGCTGGCCGCGACATAAGCCAAGGCTGAAGAACTAACACCAAGCAAAAGCGCGAGGGAAATAAAAACAAAGAAGAATTTCTTCATAATCTAATTTAACGAGTGGGAGTTAAAACAAAAACATAATCATTACCACGTCGACCATCTTGAAAAATTGGGGTGATTATACCCGAGGTGCCATCAGCCTCAAACTTTATATCTACCGGATCGGCAAAGACTTGACGCAAATTTTGCTTAAGGGTCTCATCAATTGTTGTTGAACCAGTTATTGGTACAGCCAAAACAGCATGGGTCGATTTATTGGCTGACACCAGCCCGCCAAAAGCTTGAGTTCCACTCGCCTGCTCAGCCTTAAGTTCATTGAGAATCTCCTGTCTTATTTGTTCTCTCAATTCAACAGTAACAACTGAGGGTAACTCCGAAGCTGGCAAAACAATTGGGGTTGATTCTAAGCCTAAAAAAACGCGCCAGTTTATAACAAAACTATCCCAAGCATCAGCCGCCCAATCATAAACAGGATCAAGAAAAGAGACATTGGCTGGCAAGGTTAGACTAGCGACATTTTTATATTGCTCTTTGGGCAAGTTAAAATCATTGAGTTTTGCCCCAATCTGGATACTACTAATAAGAACTAGGCCAATAATTAGACCAGTGGCTGGCAAAGTTAAAGTTCTCAACTTACTGGGGGCAACTAATTTTCTGTTGGGCGTCAAAGCCAGTGATTTATCCTTGGATAATCGCACTGCCGGAACAGCCGGTTTGACTTTAAAATAGCCGACCTTCATCCCCTATATAATACAACAATAAGAACCATTTGAGAAGAAAAATTGTGGTTGTGGATAAGTAAGAAAGTCGTTATACTCTAACCAACCAAAAACTTATGAAAATTGTTACCATTATTCCCTTAAAAAAGAAGCTGCGACAAGATAATTTGTCTTACTTCACGGCCCAAGATGCTCCCCTGGGGTCTCTAGCCCAAGCCCCCTTACGCGGTCAACAAATTACTGTTTTAGTTATCGAGAGCCGTGAAGCCAGTGACCTTAAAAGCGAGCTTAAAAATGCTGATTGGCAGTTACGAAAATTAACCAAAATAAAAAAGGTTAGCTATTTTGACTCTGACTTCATGGCCGCGGCTAGTCTCACCGCTGATTATTTTGCTTCGCCCATGGGGCCAATTATTAAAGCCACCATTCCACAAGCAATCTTAGATGAATTACCCGAAATAAAAACTATAATCCAAGCCCCAGCCGAAAAAACTTTAGCCGAAATTAACGCTATTCAAGAGCCCGACGAGGAACGTCTGGCTCGTTATAAAAGTTTAATCCGCGAAGCCTTCGCCAAGAAACAATCAATTTTTCTCTGTCTACCAACTAGCACCGATATCAACCGAATTATTGAACCCCTTAAAAAAGGTATCGAAAATTACGTCCTCGTCGGTCATGGTTCTTTAAGCAAAAAAGAGCAAATCGACTTTTGGCGGAAGGCTCTAACAACCGAACATCCAATTCTTATTGTTGGCACACCCCTCTTCCTATCTCTACCGCGAGTAGACATTCGCACCATAATTATTGACCGCGAGAATTCTCCGGCTTATAAAACGATAGTGCGCCCCCTTATCGACTGGCGCTTCTTTATTGAGCAATTGGCCAAACAAAAAAAGATTAAATTAATTCTTGGCGACAGCGCTCTTCGGAGTGAGACAATTTATCGTTTGAGTAAAAATGAGGTAATGCCCTTGGGCTCAATTAAATATCGCTTCACCGGAAGTGCCACTAATCAAATTATCCCCCTCACCAGTGACAAAGATAAAAATAGTTCCCTCGAGGCAACCAATGAGCGCTTAAGAGAAAGGATAGAAAATGCCCTTGATAGCAAAGAAAAAATTTTTATTTATTCGGGTCGACGAGGTCTCACCCCTCTAACCATTTGTCGCGACTGCGGAACAGTTATGACCTGTGATATTTGCCATCTACCACTCGCCATTCACCAAACCCGCTTGAAAGAAAGAGTCTTCCTTTGCCATAAGTGTGGACAACTAGTCGAGGTTGAGGATGAGTGTCGCAATTGTCATGGACAACGTCTGGCACTAGTCGGCTTCGGGGCAGAAAAAATTGCCGAAGAGCTAGCCAAATATTTTCCCCAAGCCAATATCTTCCGCCTCGATAGCGACAATGTGAAAACCGCCAAAAAAGCTGAAGAACTTGTCCAGCAATTTAATAAAACACCCAATAGCATTCTAATCGGGACGGAACTGGCTCTTAATCATATAGATAGCCAGGTTGATAACGTTATCGCCACAAGCCTCGACGCCCTTCTGGCGATGCCTGATTGGCGCGCCAGTGAAAAATTATTCACTACCCTCTTGCGCCTCAAACAATTAGCGCGTAAACATTTTATTATCCAAACTCGCCAACCCGAAGAAAAAATATTCTCTTATATCACAAGTGGTAACCTGATTGACTTCTATCGTGACGAAATTGCCGAGCGTCAAGAGTTAGGCTATCCCCCTTTTAAAGTTTTAATAAAAATATCTATCGCTGGCCACTTGCCCGAAATCAAAAAAGATATTAGTAAACTCGAAGTTCTGCTCGAGAAGTGGCACCCGCTCGTTTATCCTGACCTAACCAAAAATGTTAAGGGTTTGCCCGTCCTTAACATTCTCCTTCGTCTACCCGCGAGCCTCTGGCCCGACCCTGAATTATTAAAAATTCTTAAATCTCTGCCTCCCACTTTTACCATTAACGTCGATCCAGAGAGTGTTTTATAAAATTTTTAATTTGCTCCTGATAAAATTTAGATAACGCAAAGCAATATCACGGTTAAGGGTATCGTCAATGGCAACAGTAAAGAAATGACCGACTCGAATACAAGAGAAATATATTTTATAAAAAACATCCAACTCAGAATCAAACAGGTAATCAGGGTAATTGTTCTGAAAACCTTTAAAGATGGGCATGGCCGTCTCGTCGCTGGTCAAGACAGCGACATCAGTTAAAAGACGATAAACTCCGTACAAGGGGTCAACGATTCGCCAACTATCTTTTGGTAAATAGGCATCAATAAATGAAACTCTCCCATTGTTATAATAAGTATTATCGGCATGGTTATCGATTGTTTCAATCAACGAATTTTCTTTAATTCTGACAAAATAATCCTTGTGGTTTTCTACAAAATTTCTTAACCCAGCTATAATAAGATCAGTTTCTTCTCTGGTGATTTCTTTTTCATACATTCGCAGATAGACCTCTAGGTCATCCATAAAATATCGCATAATTTCATAATAGTTTCCTTTTGCCTCTTTCCCCTTATTGAAACCAATCAAGGCCTTGGTCATTTGATCTCCAATTTGGTAATAATCATCAGGATTAAGGTTACCATTCAGTAGAATATGGGTCAGATTATTTGTAGCCTCGATTCTCTTCATTTGGATAACTAGATCATCAGCCGTCGATAAATTATCAACAAGTGATACTTTATTATCTTCAATTTTTAAACCAGACAATTTCTGATAAACTTCAGGATTAAAATAATGATTGGAAGTAAATTCTTCTTGATAAAACTTTTTTCTTTTCTCGTTATCGTTTAAATCAAAAAAATATTCATTAAAACCTTTGCTGTCTCGCCGATAAAATTTGTAAACCGTTTGCGAAAAAAGAAAAATGTGGGAAATCTCAGTTTGTAAGTACTCCGGCTTTTGCCCGACCTCAGAGAGTCCAATGACTTTGCCACCCTTAAACGCTTCAATAATTTGGTTATAGTTGTCCATAATTAAATATTTTCAATAGTTCTTGTGTCACGATTAAATATCGCTTTTCTTGTTTCTCCTCTAAAAGTAATTTTCATGTTTATTTTCTTATCATCCTGTTCATCTTCAAAAAGGACCAAGTCAACCCTTGACCCCGGAGGAAAATCACCAGGCTCGCGACCAAAAACTTTGGCTAGAAGTAAATCAACTATCTCAAAATGCGAGGTTGCAATAATATGCGGCTCTTTATTTGGCGTTAATTCCTTCGCTTTAATTAGCCCTCGGATGGCGTATTCAAGCGCTCGCAAAGACCTCTTCTCAACATTTGATGGGGCTTCCCAAACATCGGGCATTTCTTCAAATCTTTTTTCAGTGGCATAAGCTCGATCAATCTTGGTTAAGTCAAAACCCCCACTCATTACCTCGTTGATTATCTCTAGGGCCTTGGGCATATCTTTTACATCGATACCCCTAATAATCCGAATGACATTAGTTTTTTTATCAATTAAACCCAATTTTTCCTTAATTATATCCATACTCCCTTTTGTTCTGGGCGTTGGGGAGGATACAAAAATAACTTCCTCCTTGTCCAAATCAAGTTCGCTAGACAAAATCTCAGCTTGAGCGGTAATTTGTTCGACTCCCGGATCTGTAAGATCAGGATAAACTCCGGTATATCTTGTGTCACCATGACGAACAATAGTAATCTTCCCGACCAGACGGCCTAGAGATTCCTTGTTCTCAATATTTTGTTCCCCCGATGATTCCATTATCAAAATAATACCATAAATTTAGGTTCTACCAAGCTATTCGACTTACGAGTTTTTTTGTGGCAAAAGAAGGCTTGCTTGTACTTAATATCCTCTCACGACCCAGAGAGTGTTTTATAAAAAATTGAACAAAAGAAACCGCTTCACCAGGTGATCCTGGTGAAGCGGTGTTGTAACAATTGTTTGCGTCGAACCCAAGATTAGGCTCGGCACTTGCCATAGAGAGGGCCGAGGATCTGGCAGGCGGCCCGATCGGCGGATTCGGAGCAAGTCGTGCCAAAGGCGTCCCAAACCGCAGGGCGGAAGGGTTGGGAGGCCACGTTGTGCATACAGACCGGTATCCGCAACATGGAGGCGATCGTGACCAGGTCCGCACCGATGTGGCCATAGCTCAAGACTCCATGGTTGGCGCCCCAAGTGGCCATCACCGAGTAGGCATCCTTGAAGGGTCCCTCGTGACCAGAGGTTCTCGGTACAAACCAATGACTTGGCCAGGTCGGATCGGTGCGATCTTCGAGGGGCTTGTAGACCTCTGGCGGGACATCCACGAAGTGCCCTTCGGCAATCTGGAGAACCGGACCAAGGCCCTTGATGATGTTCAGTCGGGACATGGTCACGGGCATTTCGGCCCGTGTCCCAAAGGTCGAGGAGAAGCCACCGCCACGGAAATATCCCGTATTAGCCGGTGACCAGACCGTGGCTGCCAAGCACTCCTCGACATCTTTGGCGGTCACGTCCCACCAGGGCTTCATCACGGCGCGGTCGCCATCGCGCATCTGGCCACAGGCATCAAGCGTTGCGGCACCCGAATTGATCAGGTGGATCATTCCGCCAGAGAGCGCTGACGGAAGGTCGACCTTTTTGATGCCCGTCACTTCTTCGATGGCTTCGGGGCTCCAGAACGTCCGCACATCGGCAAACACCTGGGGCAGGTTTTCGAGCAGGTGACCAAGGAGCATACAGACGCCGTTCAAGCTGTCGTTTTCGGTGGCAACAATAAACGGCTCGCGGATGCCCGTCCAGTCGAAAGACGAATTCAGAATCGCCTCCAGGAAGTCGCCGTTGGGCATGAAGTCCGTCCATTGACGTTGACCCTGGAAGCCAGCCAGAATCGCGTTCGCACCCAAGGCCTCCTCGCCGAAGCCGAGCTCGGCTAAACGGGGATTCCCGACCATCAGGTCGCGGACAATAATTGCCATCCGGACACAGACCCTCCAATCCTCGTTCTTGTCGAAGCGTGAGCGCTGGCTATCCAACGCATTCCGGTCTTCTCCCTCCGGGCAGTTCTTTATAGTCCAAGGGTGGGCTTCATCGAACTCCTTTTCATCGAAGATCTTGTCGCCAAGACGCCGCGAAACCTCGCTCATGTCCGTGGCCAGCACTGCCATCCCGAGATAATCCTCGAAGAAGTCAGTGTTGACAATGGAGCCGGCGATACCCATAGAAGTCCCTCCAATGGACAGGTAGGTCTTGCCACGCATGGTTGCCACGGCGAGGCCCGCTTTGACAAAACGCAGAATCATCCCTTGCACATCCTCGGGGATACTGCTGTCTTCTGCCGTCTGAACTTTCTGCCCATAAATCTTGAAGACGGGCAGACCCTTCTGGGCGTGAGCAGCACCGGCCGAGGCCAAGTAAACAGCCCCTGGCCGTTCCGTACCGTTCTTGCCCCAGATCGCTTTGATGGTCATGGGATCCATGTCGATGGTTTCAGCACCGTAACACCAGCAAGGCGTTACTGTCAGGGTCAGGCCGACGTTCTCACGCCGGAACTTCTCTACGGCCATGGCCGACTCGGCCAGGCCACCAATGCAGGTATCCGCGATGACACACTCTACGGGCAAGCCGTTGGAATGCCGGAGCTTCGAACTGATGAGCAAGGCCGCTTGCTGGGCCATGGCCATCGTCTGATTCTCCAAAGATTCGCGGACTCCTTTCCTTCGGCCGTCAATGACGGGGCGAATTCCAACCTTTGGCATGGCGCCAATGAGCCGGTTGCGGGGTGTTACAGTTTCCACAGGACATTTCTCCTCTCTCTAAGAATTTGCAAACAACTACTAAATTAAGCCGGCATACATACCAACTTGTCTATTGACAAACTATCACAAATATCCCAAAAAGCAAGAATTGTGTTCGACTTCGGGTTTTTTTTGTGGCAAAATATGGGCATGGCAAAGATTGTCCAAAAGGAGAATAAGGTCTTACACGAGCCGGCACAGGAGGTTGGCAACGAGCTTTTTGGTACCGCCAAATTAAAAAAGATTATTGCCGATATGAGCGAAGCTCTAGCTAAAGAAGATGATGGAGTGGCGCTCGCTGCACCGCAAATTGCCGTGCCCTTTAGAATTTTTATTATTTCCGGTAAAATTTTTACCCCCGAAGGCTCCGACAAAATAAAACCTGATCTCGTCTTTATTAATCCTAAAATTACCAACCTAGCCAAGACAAAAAAAGAGATTGATGAGGGTTGCCTATCTGTCCGTTGGTATTTCGGTCAAGTAAAGCGCGCGACCAAAGCCACGGTGGAAGCTTATGATATCAATGGTAAGAAATTCTCTCGCTCCGGCGGAGGTGTTGTGGCCCAAATCTTCCAACACGAAGTTGACCATTTAGATGGGATTCTCTTCACCGAGAAAGCTAAGGATCTAAGGGAATATACACCTCCCGCACCCGAAAAAAATAATTAATATGAAATTTGCTTTCTTTGGAACCGATGAATTTAGCGTTAAGGTTTTAGACACTCTAAAAGAGGCTGGGCTTTTGCCAGCGTTAATTATTACCGTACCCGACCAGCCCAAGGGACGCAAAATGGTTATTACTCCCCCACCCGCTAAGATTTGGGCGGAAGCAAATGGAATTGAGTTTATTCAACCTGTTAGTTTGAAAAATTTAGAGGAAGAAAAATTAAAGCCAGTTTGGGATTTCTTCTTAGTTGCTTCTTACGGCAAACTCATCCCTCAAGATATTCTAGCTATCCCCAGCCATGGCACGCTTAATATCCACCCCTCACTTTTGCCTAAATATCGCGGACCATCACCGCTTGAGACGGCTATCCTAAATGGCGACGAAGAAACTGGCGTAACGATTATGCTGGTTGATGCCCTAATGGATCACGGTCCGATCCTCGCAACCGAAAAAATAAAATTGGCTGATCAATATAATTTTTCCCAACTGCGCGACAAGTTAGCCGAAATGGGAGCTAAACTTGTTGTCAAAATTTTACCAGATTATCTCGCCAGCCAGCCTGCGCGGGCAAGTAAAATTACACCCCAAGCTCAAGATCATAGCCAAGCGACCCTGACTAAAAAATTCACCAAAGAAGACGGCTTCATTGACCAAGAAACACCTGTCCTTGCTCGCTATCGAAAAATATTGGCGCTTAATCCTTGGCCCGGCACTTATCTTGATTACCCCGGTCCTAAGGGTAAAATTCGTCTAATAATCAAACAGGCCCATCTTGTCCCGCCAGAGCGGGATAAAGAAGAAGATAAACTTGTTTATGATCGCGTTGTCCCCGAAGGGGGCAAGGAAATGGACTGGAAATCTTTCCTGAACGGGCTACACTCGTCTAAATAAGCCTTTAATCAACCGACTCCCTCGCCTAAATAAAGTATTTTTCTTTTTTTCGGTTTTGCGAATTTCTTCAGCTATTCCATCTTTCATCTTATCAATGGCAGCATAAAGATCGGACTCTTCAGCGACATGACGAACAATTTTCCCCATCGTATGAAGATTGATCTCACTAAAAAACCATTCCCCGGTCTTATGGTGTTGTGTCCGCTTGCCGATCTCCACATCGGCGTAAGCGGCTGGATCATGAATTAATAATTTTTCGAGCATCGCCACCTTATCATTAACGTAAGAACTAAGAGCAGAGGTGAGTTCTATCCCAGTGGCCTTGATATTAATTCGCATATTTTTATTTGCTTATTTAGTTGCTTTTTAATTTATTTGATTCCATAACGAAGAGTAACCGAGGCCGTGAGATCCTGAGAGCCCGGTTCAACCACTGGGGCAGGAGCGAGAGAGACCTTGGCCATAGCCAAATCAGATTCGCCTCCTCCCCCCATACCGTAGTAAGGCATCGGATAAGGATTATTATTATCTTCAATTGAGAGAAGACGACCAAGACGGAAGCCGGCAGTCGAAGCAATCGCTTTAGCCTTAAGTTGAGCTTTTTTTATCGCCTCACCCTTAACTTGGCCGAGAAGACTGTCCATATCATCAAAGGTAAAATTTAATTGCGAAACGCTATTGGCACCATTTTTTACGACCGCCTGCAAAATTTTCCCAGTAATCTTGAAATCACGAATTTTAACTGTCGCATTTTGTCTCACGGTATAGCCAACAATCGTCGGCGGCGGGCAAATCTCACCACCCTGACAAACGGAATATTGATAACGTGGATCAAGACCATAGTCCGTTGTTTTAATATCCTTAGCCTCAATTTTTTGACTCTTAAGGTAATCAATAATCTTGTTCATCTTGGCAGTATTTTGTTCTTGCAACTTAGCAACATCGGTACCGCCTTCGGTCACAACCCCAAAACTAAGTTCCGCAATATCGGGTACGGCGTTAACCTTAGCTTCACCAGTAACACTAAAACTGCGCAACATCATCGAGTCAGAATAAGTTTGAGCATAAGAATAAGCCGCATAGGCCACAACAAGCAAAGCGATAACAAGAGAACCATATAATACCTTTTTTAGTATGTCTTCGTTCATATATTTTTCTTGTCCCGTTTAACGGGTTTAAACTAATAATTAACCTAATTATAGGCTAATTTAAGAAACGAGGCAAAGTGGTTTGTAACCCAAGGAAATTTGAGCTAAAATTAGGCTATGATTAAGATCAAAAATATTCAAGCTCGAGAAATTTTAGACTCCCGTGGCAACCCCACAGTAGAGGTAGATTTAACAGCCGAAAATACGGTCGGCGAAAAAGCTACTGGCCGAGCCACTGTCCCCTCTGGCGCCTCGACTGGGACGCATGAGGCTTTAGAATTGCGCGATGGCGATAAAACTCGTTACGACGGTAAAGGCGTGCTAACGGTCGTTGCTAATGTCGAAGGTGAGATTAGTCAACAATTGATTGATCATGACTACGATCAAACATCGCTTGATCAAGAGCTTCTCGAGCTTGACGGGACAATAAACAAGAGTCATTTGGGCGCCAATGCCCTCTTGGGAGTATCGCTGGCTTTTGCCCACACCTCGGCTCAAATTCAAAATAAAGAATTGTTTGAAACTTTCTCCCCTTTTTCTAAAAAATTACCCCTGCCAATGTTTAATATTTTAAACGGAGGTAAACATGCTCTCGGTTCAACCGATATTCAAGAATTTATGGTTATCCCAGTTGGTGCACCCTCATTTAAAGAAGCCTTGCGCTGGGGCGACGAAACTTACCAAGCACTCAAAAAAATATTACTAGAAAAAAAGCTGAGTACCAATGTTGGTGATGAAGGTGGTTTTGCCCCAGCTCTCACTAGAAATATTGACGCCCTAGATCTGATTGTCGAGGCAATTAAACAAGCTGGTTATACGCCAGGTCGATCAAACCTGCCTGCCGACAGGCAGGTTGCCATTGCTTTAGATGTAGCAGCAAGTGAATTAAAATTAGGTGATAATTATGAGTTTAAAAAAGGTTTGCCTAGTGGTAACGAAAACAAACAAGTCTTAACTAGCGCCGAATTAATAAATAGCTATGAAGAGTTAGTGGCTAAATATCCTATCATATCAATTGAGGACGGTTTAAGTGAGGATGACTGGAAGGGCTGGCAAGAATTAACAGCGCGTCTCGGTAATAAAATTAATATTGTCGGTGACGATTTATTTGTCACCAATCTTGATCGCCTCCATAAGGGCATTGATAAAAAAGTGGCCAATGCCATTATTATCAAACCCAATCAAATCGGCACACTGACTGAAACTTTGGCTGTAATTAAATTGGCTCAATCCGCCAACTACAAAATAATTGTCTCACACCGCTCAGGCGAAACAGAAGATACCACCATTGCCGACCTCGCGGTCGGTGTCTCGGCTGAATTTATAAAATCCGGTGCTCCCGCCCGTTCCGAACGCTTGGCCAAATATAATCGCCTCCTAGAGATTGAAGAGAAAATGAAAACCTAACAAACTTCTTTGTTTTTGACTTTCAAATTTTCGTCCAAATCGTAAATGGTCATCCCGCCAAAGGGAATCTCATAATTAATGATTTCTTCGTTTGGGATATTCTCAATATATTTAGCCAAGGCGCGCAAGCTGTTATGGCTCGCCACGACTAAAACATTTTTCCCAGCCTTGAGTTCTGGTTCTATGAAATTTTGGTAAAACGGCACAGCCCGATCACAGACATCTTTCAAACTTTCTCCTTCTGGTGGTGGGACATCCCACGCGCGACGCCACTGATAGGTTCTTTCCTCGCCAAATTCTTTTTTGACCTCACCCTTATTCATTCCCTCTAAGAGACCATAGCTACGTTCATTTAGAGTATCAGTAATATAAACTGGTAAAGAATTTGTGGCTAAGTCAGCTTTTTCAGCTGGAGCTAAAAAAAATGCCTTTTTACCTAAATTCTCTAAAACGAGAAAGGTTGTGTTTTTATTACGTGATAGAGGCGATGTAAAAACTTCATCAATTTTTTCGCCAGACATTTTTTGAGCAGTGCTTGGTGCACTTTCAACCCCTTCGGCCGACAACGGCACATCGGTCCAACCGCTAAAAAGATTCTCTTTGTTCCACTGTGACTGTAGATGTCGCAATAAAATTAATTTAGCCATATAAAATAAATCATAACACTTTTCTAACTGAGGATAAAGAGGGTAAAGATGATGGCGACGATAATACGATAAATACCAAAAGCAATAAAATTATTGGTACGAATATAAGCTAAGAAAGTTTTGACAGCGAGAAGGGCAACCAAAAAAGAAACCGAGAAACCAACAAGAAGAAGGCCGAACTCCGAGGTCGTAAAATTGGGCGACGATTTAAGCACATCTAAGCCAGTGGCAGCGAGCATAGTTGGCACCGCCAGCAAAAAGGAAAACTCCACTATTGTCTCGCGCTTGATTCCCAAAGCGAGACCACCAACAATTGTTGCCGCTGAACGCGAGACCCCAGGGATCATCGCTATTGATTGGCAGAGACCCAAAACTACCGCCTGCCCATAAGAAATTTTTTCGATCTCGCCCAAGTGGCCATCTTTTTCTTTATGCCATAATTCGAAAATTATTAAAATTAAGCCACCTAAAAAAAGGCTGGCAATAACAAGCCCTAGATTGTCCAAAAAATAAGTTTTAATAATCTTATAAAAGACTAGGCCAATAATCGCGGTGGGGATAAAAGCTATTATTACCCGCTTCATTACCTCCCTATTGACCAATAACTGTCGCCAGTACAAGGCAACAATGGCGCCAATCGCTCCTAGTTGTATAATTATTTCAAAACTTTTCAAGAATTCGGTTGATGGCAGTTTGAGAAGAGCCGAGGTCAAAATCAGATGCCCAGTTGACGAGATCGGGAGAAATTCGGTTAGCCCCTCTACCACCCCAAGAACAATTGATGTTATAATAGTCATAACTTTAACAGCTTAACATAAATTATTATGAGTATTCAAAGAATTAATCCAAAGATAAAAGAAAACACTGAAAATGTGGAAAATATCCACAATGCCGTTTGGGGCGACTTCGCCAACCTTCGAGGCGATGTATCCAAAATTTATGGTGATGTTACCCTGCATCGCATTAATGGCAACACGAGCAAAATTAGCGGAAACATTGCGGGCATTTTCGGTACCGTCTCTAATATCTCAGGCGATGTATCTAATATTCGCGGTAATGTTACTCACCTGACTGGCGATGTTTCTAATATCTCAGGCGATGTATCCGGGCTCTATGGTAACGTAACCAATATCCGTGGCGAGGTGACTAATATCCGTGGCGACGTGACCAAGATTCTTGGTAACGTCAGCGATCTAATTGGCGATGTTTCTAGTATTCAAGGTGAGGTTACAAATATTTCTGGCAATGTGACAAATCTCTCCGGTGATGTTGCTCGCCTGCGAGGCAATGTAACAAATCTCTCCGGCAATGCCTCTGGTTTAGAGGGTGAAGTTACCGGTGTTGAAGGTGATGTAACTGGCCTAGTCGGTAAAGTTGACGATTTACTTACCAAATAAAAAACGACCAAGCTCCCAGGAAAAGACAAAACATAATAAATAAACAATAAAGAAAGACCCCTAAAACTGGGTTGTAGATTTTATATGAGGTATGAAAAAGAAAATGCGTCCTCTGAAGAGACAAGAGTGGTTCTTTACGGTACTTCATATAAGCAAATTGTAGAGCATCTGGGGCAATTCCCCCGATAGCTCCAAAGACGATAGGCCAAAAAGAGACCCCGCCACCGATAGTAAAAAAGATGATGGACAGAATAATCCCTAGGAGAGCATCAAAACCCATTTTGACTAGGTCAAAATAAAAATCTGGCCCAATAACCAAATCATTATTAAGTGGGTAGACTTCATCAAGACGAGCTGATTTTAGGCGATAATCCCAGTGTGGGATAAGGTCAATAAAAAAGTGACTAAGGAACCCTGCCACAAAAGCCGTAAACGGATTTAGCTTAAAAAAAGAAGCAATAGCTGCGCCAGCAACGGCATGAGGGGTTAAAACCATATTATTGCCAAGGGAAATAATCTAATAATTCACTCGAGTAATAGAATTGGAAGGCTAAACTGCCAAAACTATATTCCTGCCCACCCACCTCAATCAGAGCGCCCCCGACTTGAGGAAGGGCCTTGGGTACCGACTTAGCAAAACCTAAATTGAATAGGGTGGCTAAAATTTCTGGTCGGTCATTTATATTATAGCCAGCTAACTGCCACTCGGCCATTATTTGCTTAAGATAAAGAGCGGTATAAAGATAGGAGTAATAATGATTATGTTGGTCAACAAGGCGATTAAAACGCTCGTTATCAGGTTCGGTCGTTTTAAAATCTAAAATATTTTCATAGGCCGGTCCGAGATAGAAAGATGAGGTCTTAGCCTTAAGGTTAGCTTCCACCTGCTTCGCTGTCTCCTCCTTCATTCCCATAACACCCCAAGAGAACTTACTCTGTACGCCAAGAATCTTAAGTGGTTGGAAAATTTGTTTGTAAACTTCACGTTCAGAAGTGTAAAGTCTTAATTGCTCCCCCACCAGCATCGAGACCAAGAGTCGCGCCGGAACCCCCGTCTCTTCACTAACCTTTTTGATCTGAGCTTGATCTTTAACAATCGCTTCTTTAAGCACCGCCCAATCTGTGGCTCTTAGCCAATCATAAGATGACTTATCAAATCTCCGGCAATTCTCAATAAAAATGGCCTGGGCCGAATTTGATTCCTCGTTCTGCCTAATTTGACCTATGACTTCATTAAAATAACGATCATTATAATCCACCACCCCAGAAGTGTTTGTCCAGCCAAAACGCAAAGCAAAAAAACCCCCAACCAAAATAAAACCAATTAAGGCAAAAAGATAAACTATAAGCCAAGCCGTTTGGCGTAAAATTCTTAGAAACATAAAAAATTAAATAATTTTACCAGGAAGCGATTTATAACCGAATAATTCTAAAGCAGACAAAATGAGCTGTCGATTAATATTAAGCAGATTATTGGTTAGGCCTGACACCGCTAACAAAAAGCGGGAATTATTATTAACGGTCTTAGTTGCCTGAGAAGCAAGAGCTAAGGAGTCAACCGTGCTACCAAAAAATTCAACAACATAAATACTGTCACGCCCTTCAAACTTACCCGGGGCCATACCAACTCCAATTTCGGTGAATTTTTTGTCTAATAAGTTCTCCCGATGAGCTGGTGAATTCATCCAAGCACGATGAACATCAGCTGAATCAAAAAAATTAACCGCCAGATTCTCCCCCGCGTAAACATAAGCGTAACCAACCTTGTCAAGCCAAGTCCAAGGAGTTTCCCCATTCGGACCCTCGTGGGAAAAGTAACCCCGAGTGGCCATGTCCTTAGCCTTGAGTTCTGCGGCTTTAACCAACAAAGGATTTTCTTTGAGACTAAACTCACTCGCTTTGTGTCGGTCATTATTGGCATAATTAACAACGACCGAGGGTAAGACCGCAGCCATAAAACGACGACCCGGACCCCAAAATTCGGGCACGGCCACCAGGGCTTCGGCCACAATAACTAAAGCCAAAATAGTAGCCAGATGCCAAGCTTTCATATTTTCATAATAACACAGATCAGAGCTTTTTGTTAATAGCTAACCAAGTTGCAATAGTGGCGGCCGTCTCGGCTCGCAAAGTATAATCCCCGAGAGAATAAAAAGTAAAACTGGCTAATTTAGCAAGCTTTTGTTCATTAATACTCCAACCCCCCTCGGGCCCAACAAAAAGATTAACTTCATCTCGTAGCAACGGCAACTTAGGAGAAACTGAGGAAGATTCTTCTAGATCACAAAAAATAGTTGGTACGCCTGAGGCACCAGCCTGATCGACAGCATTGGCAAAATTAAGAACCGCGCCAAGGAGAGGAATAGTTGCTCGCCCAGATTGCTCGGCTGCTTCCTTGATAATCAATTGCAATCGTTCAAATTTTAATCCCAACTTAATCGTTCGTTCGGTAATAAGAGGGATAATATTACTGACACCAGACTCGACCGCCTTTTGCACTGCCAATTCAAAATTTTCTTTTTTAAGTATTGCTAAATAAAGACAGACTTTTGGGCCCGTCTCAAACTTTTTTTCTCGACTAAGAACATTTAATTCAACTTCGGCTTTTTTAAAATTTTTTATTTCGACTTTAATCTCTTCTCCTCGCCCATCAAACAAAAAAATAATATCTCCAATTTGGGCTCTTAAGACATTCTTAAGCTGTGACAAGATATCTTGATCCTTTAGATTAAAGGTATGGCCATTTATCTCTTCTCCCCAATAAAAACGATTTTGTCTCATATCGCTTACAATTGTTTGATCGAATACTTGGTAATCAGCTTAACGGCCACAAAGAAAACAATCAGGCCAACAAGTAACCCAACCTCAGCATAGTGCAAGTACTGTTGAACTAAGAAAAAAGATAAACCAGAAAAATAACCTAGGCTACCAATAATAGCTACCCAAGTAAAAATTGATGGTATATCTTGTCTCATAAATTCCCAATAACTTTTATCAATCATCCCCATGCGAACAAGAATCGGTTTGTGCACACCATAGGCAAATTTAGAAATAAGCAGAGTCTGGAGAGGACGGCTGTGAATATGACGATCAAAAGGCTGGGCAATTTTGTCAGACCAAACCTTCACAAAACGAGGAAGACGATGTATCGACCGACCAATAAAGAAAAATAAAGTGTCGCTCACAACGACACTCCAAAAAATAATAAAAAGCATTAACCCCAGGTTAAAAAATCCTTGACTAGTAAGAAAAGCTAGGGTAAACCAAGTAACATCCCCCTCGATCAACATACCAACAACCCCCAGGAGATAACCTAGGGGTTGCCAAATGATTAAGTAGTAGAAGAAGAGCGATTCGCTCATGCTAAACTATTTATGATGAGTTTATCGAACTATTTCTTCGTGGGCGTGGTAGTAGTGATATCTGACTTATCATTAACTACAGCTGCTTGTTCAGGCTCACCCATTTGAACAGGACCGACATTAACAATCAAGTCACGAGTCGGGCTATAGACGATAGCCTTGCCAGCTTTAGCATAGACAATAAGAAAATCACCGTTCTGCGAACCATTCAAGAAGGGTTGTTCCTTGGAAGCCAGAGCAGCATCTTTAATCTCGGCAACTTGCGGTAATTCGCTGTCAGGCAAAACCAGGTGACGCTTAACTCGGGAAACAATTGAAAGAATTTGTTCCTGATTTGCCTTATCGATCTCGGTTTGGGTACGATTTTGTGATTGGTAAACCGTCCAAACATAATAACCGGCAATTATTATGATAACGAGACCAACGATAATCCAAAATTTACCCCACAGACTGCAACGCTTTTTGGGGGTGCAAATACTGTCCTCAAGGGAAACGACCTCTGCTCTTTCTGCAACTTTTTTCATATTTTTTTAATCTTTAACTTAAATTAATAATAAATTATAACGATATTGGTGTTTATATTTTAGCAACATTTTCCCCTTTTTCCAAAGTGGATAACTAGAGCAAATTCGCCCCGCGTGAAGTCTTTGTCAGTTTTTATCCTCGCCAAAAAATCACTAGCTGTCCCAACCAAATATTGCTCAAATTTCTTAGTCATTTCTTTGCCCACAAAAATTTTTACTTCAGGATAAAATTCGTTAATTATTTGGAGAGTTTTAGCCAAGCGATAAGTTGATTCAAAACAAACAAGATTGGTCTCTAGTTCCTCAGCTTGCTTAAGAATCTTTACAATCTTACCGCGTGTACGCGGTAAAAATTCGACAAACCAAAAATGACCGGAGAAACCTGAACTGGCCACCGCCGTCGAAAGAGCCGATGGTCCGGGAATAGGAACAATGTCGTGACCCGCCGTTCGCGCTTTTTCAACTAAGTAAGCGCCAGGATCAGAGACGCCAGGCATGCCAGCCGAAGTAACAAGGGCAACATCTTGCTCTTTAAGTATATCTAAAATTTTAGGAGCAACCCGACGACTATTCTTATCGTCATAATTTAGGATTTTCTTCTCTCCAATCTCAAAATGTTTTAACAGCTTCACCGTATCCGTCCATTTCTCAACCGCCAAAACTGGCACTTCTTTTAATACCTCTAGGGAGCGTGTGGTTATATCGCCCAAATTACCAATTGGTGTACCAACTAAATATAGAATCATACCAACAATCTAGCATAGAATAGCTAGTAAATCGAGTTATTCAACAGTCACCGATTTGGCTAAATTACGAGGTTTATCAACGTCGTAACCCTTACTAGTGCCAATATAATAAGCGAAAAGTTGTAGTGGAATAACGGCAATGATGGACTCTAACATTTCAACAATCTCCGGTACATAGATAACATCATCAGCGAGATTCTTGAGTGTCTCGTTACCAAGAGTGGCAATCGCCAAGACCTTACCACGACGCGCTTTAATCTCCTCAACATTAGAAATCATCTTCTCATAAACGGAATCAGAAAGACAAAGGGCAACTGTTGGAAAAGATTCGTCAATCATCGCGATTGGCCCGTGCTTCATCTC
>CAIKBK010000007.1 GCA_903825615.1 Candidatus Vogelbacteria bacterium
AGAGTTTCACCACTTTAAGTCTTTACAAGCCGGGCCTTGCTTTTTATAGGGGGTTTGTTAGGATAGTTATTGGATGATTTTGACAGTGGAGAAATAAGACAGAAGGAAAGGAGAAAGACGAATGCCCTGTTTGTTGCTGGCGTCGACGTTTGGCATTGCCATTCTTACGGTCAACAACGAACGCAGTTCTGATCTCTTACTCATTCCTGTGGCTTTGGCCACGGTTGAGACCACGACCTGGAACTTTGCCCTGAATTGGGAGTCTGGGATCGTGTCGGCGTTTTTCGTTGGAGCAATAGTGCCAGCTCCGCAAACTGTAAGAGGTGAGGTCTGCGAACTACGTTGAGGGATCTTGGGCCATTCGAAAGACAATCGAATGGAAGGCGACTAGGATCCCGATGACGATTAGCGGCCGTCCGCGAGTCTAATACCCACTTTTCCAAGACAATAAAGGTTACACAATCATGCGCGGCGCACCCGGTTTTTTTACGGGCGCGCCGTTGTTTTTTTAATTACTATTATGTGATAATCAGGGCGTAGTGCTATAATTGTTTTATCGTGCCTAAGACGAAAAATAGAAAAAATAAAATCAAAGTCGGGCTGGCTCTAGGTGGTGGCTCGGCCTTGGGGATTGCTCATCTTGGAGTTATTCAGGCACTTGAGGATAACAAAATTCCGATCGATTGCTTGTCTGGGACGAGCGCTGGCGCTATTGTGGCGGCTTGTTACGCTTTTGGTGTGCCGTTAAAGAAGATGGCAGAAGTCACCAAAAAGCTCAAATGGACCACTTTTTCGAGGCTCTCCATTTCTAAAATGGGGCTAATGAATAACTCAATTATTGGCGAAACGATTATTGATCTGATTGGTCGAGGGCCAAATGTTCTGATTGAAGATTCGCCCATTCCTTTAGCCATTGTTTCGACCGATATCAGCTCGGGTGAACGAGTTGTTTTTACCAAGGGTAATTTGGCCCAGGCAGTAACGGCTAGCTCCTGCATTCCTGGCCTATTTGTGCCGGTTGAAATTGATGGCCACAAATTGGTTGACGGCGCTTTTGTTGAAGATGTCCCGATCTTTGCTTTGGCGGAACTGGGCGCTGATATCGAGATTGGTGTTAATCTTCAAAATTTTCATCCCTACCTTGAACCGCAGAATGTTTTGGATATTTTCTCTAATGTCATTACTATTTTGACGAAGAAACAATACGCCCTGATTGAAAAATCAGGTTTGAATACGTTGTTGATTAAACCTCATCTTGAGCATTATAGTTCTTCTGACTTTGCGAAGACTGATGACCTAATTGCTGAGGGTTATCGCGCAACGACATTAGTGATTCCGGAAATCAAAAATTTGCTAGAAGACAAAGAAACTTTAACTTTTGGAGCAAGCCTACTTAAACTTTTTGTTAACTTGTTTAGCCTAAAAGATAAAGGTTAAGCCTTCTTTTTATTTCCACTGACACTTAGCCGAGAGATTGGTCAAGCTGGCTAATTGCTGACAGAGACCTTCTAAACTGCTAACCTTTTTGAAAACATGATCTTCCCCCGGATATTTTACCAGAGTTAAGGCTTTACCTTTAAGACTGAAGATTTTAGCCAGATAATCAGCTTGACTGACGGGGACAGTCCCGTCTTTTTCAGCTTGAGCGACAATAACTTTTTGATTCCTGAGATTTTTGATCCTATCGGCGATATCGGCTTGATAGTAGAGGTTACTATTACCTTCCTCTAAGAGACCCTTAAATTGGACATTGAAGATTGAATTTTCTAGTTGATCTAACAAAACAAACCAATCGGTAACGCCGTTAATAGAGAGGACACCAGCAATTTTTTTACTAGCGCCAGGATCAACAACTGTGCGGAGAGCCAGATAGCCACCATAGCTGTTGCCAGCTAAATAAGTGTTAGAAATTTTATAAAATTTCTTTAATTCGGTTTGAGCCTTAAGAACGTCAATAATATCGCCCTTGCCTACTTCGCCAGTAATACTTTCGGCGAAAGAACGGCCGTAGCCATAAGAACCGCGATAATCAAGTTTCAAGACCAAAGCTCCATTTTTTGCCATCTCGCCAAGTAGCCAATCATAAATAGCGTAACCTAGGTAGGAATGATAACCGAGAGCGGTTTGTCGATAAGGCCCGCCGTGGAGCCAGATAATCAAAGGGTAGCTCTTAGTCTCCGAATAATTGTTCGGTTTTAGCAAAACGCCACCCAATTTGTTTATTTCGCTGTCGACGGAGCCCAGAGTAACTTCTTTCTCTGTGTAACCAGTTACTTGGGGGTTAGCCGAGAGGGTTGGGAAATAACTTAATTTTAAAGTTGAGGGGTGAAGTAAGGCTGGCACTGACGAGTTGTTAATTAATTGCAAAAATAGCAATCGCTCATTCTGGCCGGTACCGACCCAGCGCATTTTCTGATTATAAGAGATACCATCGACAATTTTCTTAAGATCCTTGGTCACGAGGTTGTAGCGATAGAGCGACCAAGTATGTTTACTCTCGCGATTGGCTGAGAAGTAAATTACCTCGTCACTTTCAAAAATGAAGTCGGC
>CAIKBK010000008.1 GCA_903825615.1 Candidatus Vogelbacteria bacterium
AGTCGGATCTGGCTACGATAATTTAGATACTCTGGTATAATCGGTATATATGGATAAGTCGTCTAAATTATATAAGTGGGAAGGTGATACATATCGAGTGGATCTCGATGCTCCTTCTGGTTCAAGGGTTTTAATTAAGGAGGGAGAGGATTTTGTTTCCAAACCCGACTTAGGTAAACTTGGAGCAACCATCTTGTTTGATGGGGTGCCACTATCTCTCGAAAATAAAGAGGTTCTATAATTAATACAATTAACATCCTTACAAACTGGAGTTTGTTGGGATGAGATAAAAGGGGTAGAATTAACTTAGTATGTCCGAATATTACAAAGCAAATAGGGTGAGGAATTTATACGATCCAGAGAGCGAGGATCCTTTTAAATTGTCGCGGTCAAAGATTGACTTGTTTATCAAATGTCCCAAATGTTTCTATCTCGACCGACGATTGGGGATAGGGCAACCGCCGGGTTACCCCTTCAGTCTTAATTCGGCCGTGGATGCTTTGCTGAAGAAAGAGTTTGACCTGCATCGAGCCAAGGGCACCGCGCATCCGCTGATGACAGAATATGGGCTTAAGGCCGTACCTTTGCAAGACTCGCGGATGGACGAGTGGCGGGATTCTCTGCGCCGAGGCATTCAATATCTTCATCCAGGCACCAATTTGCTCCTCACGGGCGGGGTGGACGATGTTTGGGTTAATCCGAAGGGGGAGTTGATTATTGTTGATTATAAAGCGACATCTAAGAAAGATGAGGTTAATCTTGATGCCGAGTGGCAAGATGGTTACAAGCGCCAGATGGAGATTTACCAATGGCTCTTTAGGCAAAATGGGTTCAAGGTTATGGACACTGGCTACTTTGTCTATTGCAACGGCAAGGCGGATCTCGAGGCCTTCGACAAGAAGCTCGAGTTCGATATTGATTTGTTGCCTTATAAAGGGGATGATTCGTGGATCGAGGGCGTGTTGAAGAAGGTTAAGAAATGTCTCAATGGCTCGATGCCCGCCCCCAATCCCGACTGCGACTTCTGCCGCTATAGACAGGCGGTGAATGAGGTTGAGAATACTTAACATCCTTACAAACTGGAGTTTGTTGGTATGAGAAATTAAAATTATAAGCTAATTAAATTATTATGGATCAAAATAAAAATGAACGACCCATTATTGTGATTAAGGGCGGCAAGACGTTTTTTAAATTCTTCTGGGCGGCTTTTGGGATTGTCGTGGGGGCCGTCTTTGCCATCATCTTTCTTGTCTCGCTCTGGTACCTCTTTTTGTGGGCCGCAAGGTCTGGTCTCTTTGGGTCAGGGTCAGGATACTTTTTCTAAACAAAAAGTTATTAACTCACCCCTAAACAAACCCATCACTCAATCAATACCCTTACAAACTGGAGTTTGTTGGTATGAGATGTAACGGCTTGGGTGTATAATAAAAGCATTGTGGCCTCAGGTAAATTAAAAACGCCCAAACAAATGGAACGGCATCTCAAGGGGATGGCCAATCATTACCGTATCGAAATTTTATTGGCCATCGCTCGTCATCCGGGGATTACACTGGAGGAGATTATCGAGACGCTCAAGGCTAATGAGAAAACAGTGGGGGAGCATACGCGACGGCTCTCTCTGGCCGGTTTGGTTAATAAAAAATATCAAGGAAAATTTGTCGTTCACGAGCTGTCTCCTTATGGCAAAATCTTTGCCGATTTTCTCAAATCCTTCCAATCCCTTCCTCCTTCTCAATAATTTACCAGCCTTCCACAATTAATACCCTTACAAACTGGAGTTTGTTGGTATGACAAATCATAATGTTTAAATTTTTTATCAGGCGCAGGGTAAGGAGGAAAAAATCAATTCTGGCGGGCTTTGGCCGGCGGAATTATTTGAAATATAAAGAACCCGCTCGCGAACTAATCTTAAGGCGGGTGGAGTATTTTAATAGTATTTATAATTTCTCCTACGGGCGCATCAGTGTACGGAATCAGCGGTCACGGTGGGGGAGTTGCTCGAAGCGGGGGAATCTTAACTTCAATTACAAAATTGTTTTAATCCCCGAGAAATTGGCCGACTACATTATTGTTCATGAGCTGTGCCACCTGAAGGAATTCAATCACTCCAAGAACTTCTGGGCGTTGGTGGCCAAGACCTTTCCCGATTACAAGAAAATTAAACAAGACCTCCGTAATCCCGAGATCTTCCACACTCCACCACTCAATCTCAAGGGGAGAGGCGTGGTATAATATTAGGGTATGAGAAAATATATTTTTATCACGCTCTTTTTAGTTTTATTGGCACCGGTTTTAGTTTCGGCGCATCAGCCGAGATTAGCCACTGGTAATCCGATTATTGTGACTGAGCCCGAAGTATCCAAGGCTTATTATGGGCAACTCGCGGGTGAGCCAGTAATTTATAAAATCCATTCTGATCAACCTTTCGCGCTCTATGTTAATATCTTGGCACCAGATATTGTCGGCCAGAAGAAGGATATCTCGGCGCTGGTGCTTCGTGACGGGCAGATCCTAAAGTCTCTCGATGGTCTCAATTTTGACTGGCAGAAGTTTTTTGAACCGTTTGGCCACGATAATTATTGGAAGGGGCCTGAATACAAATCGAGTGTCCCAGCGGGGGATTATGAGATTCGCGTCTACAGCTCCAACAATGACAGCAAATATTCGTTGGCCATTGGCGAGACCGAGAGCTTCTCTTTGGGTGAGATTGTAAATGTTTATCAGCTTATCCCGCAACTCAAGCGTAACTTTTTTGAGAAATCTTCGGCTGATTTTATTTTCTCACCTTTTGGTTGGGGTTTAATTCTACTTTGTTTTGTCCTCGCTTTTGCTTTTGGTTTTATTTACCGATTTATCTGGAGACGGATGGTTAAGTCTAAGGTTCGCCG
>CAIKBK010000009.1 GCA_903825615.1 Candidatus Vogelbacteria bacterium
GAAGGTTTTAACCACAAACTTTTATTTATCTTATTTATATTATTAATCTAGTTTTTTAAAAAATGAATTTCTATCAAAATTCTCCCCTCACGCCCGAGACTAAGACTAGCCGAGTCAAATCTATCGGTATTTTGGTCGCTATTATTATCATCATTATTATAATTGTGGTTGTTGTTTTCTATCGAAATGCTAACCAGTCGGCCCCTCGAAGTCTAGACGCTGATTTACGGGCCAGAATGATAGAAGCGCTTAATAGTGAGAATATCACCCCACCAACCGCCGAGCAAAGAGCCAATATGGTGGAGGCGTTAAAGAGTGAGAACATCACTCCACCAACCGCCGAGCAAAGAGCCAATATGATAAAGGCTCTAGAATCTAGCCAATAAAATTATTATTAAGCAAAAATTATTATTAAATTATTTTATTAAAATGTTTAAAAAAATTCTAAAATCATTTGCTCTCGTGGCTATCTTGGCCCTTGTTGCTCTGTCTGGGTCAGTGGTCTTGGCTCAGACTATACCGGCGACCCCTGGTATTTGTACGGTCGCAGAGATGGGAACTATTCCAGGTTGTAATCCGCCAATTAACACAGGATTTACTGCTCAGATTAAGGATGGTAGCCTGGGTATTTTGGGAATCTTGAGCCTGATCTCTGGGAGGCATCTTGATACTGCACAGGACTTAGGATCATCAACTGACAGCACCCTACGAGCTGATTATGCCGGCCTTATAGGCTATCTAACAGGCTATAAACTTGATTGGGATGGTATTTCTATTCCTCCTGCTATAACTAATACTAGTCCTGCGCGTCATGCCCTCGTCATTTATGGTGGCGCAGGGGCTGACAACGAAGGTTATCGCTTGGTGAAGCTTTGGGATAATCTGGATGTGGTTGGTACAACTACTGCTTCTAATATGGATGTTCATAATAATGTTTATGCTAAGAATTTTTACACCTGTCCTACCCCAGGTTCCTGTTCAATAATTAATCCTGGCGGTGGCTATTGGACAAAATCTGGCGTGAATCTCTACGCGACAACTTTAACTGATAATGTTGGTATTGGTGACGATACTCCATCATACAAGCTTGATGTCGCCGGTACGGTACGAGCAACTAGCGATTTCCGTGTTGACGCGGGAAGTGGTAGTGCTAATGCCACTTTAAATTTGGTTGGTCGTTATAGTGGTACTGCCTATCCTGCAAGTACCTTTGCTAATATGCTTGGTGGTTTGTCCATTAATCCAAATGCTGCTGCTCCGGTTGTTGGTATTCGCTTAAACCCTACTACAGGTGCTACTCTTCAGGTTGGTGGCAACCAGGCTATTGGTTATGCCAATAACACCGCCGCTCCAACTAATGGTTTAGCCGTTAATGGCGAGGTTGGTATCACTTCTCTCGTTGATCTTGGTTTTAGTAAGACTCCGGATGTTGACCGAGAAACCAATGCCGGTAAAATTGCTTATCAAAAGTGGTCTACTGGTCTAGATATTGTCGGTGCAGGACCAAAGAACTCTAGTGACCGCTTGGTCAAACTTTGGGATAACGTGACTATCCCTGGCGATCTAAATGTAGATGGCACAACCACTCTTAATAACCTGGTGGTCAATAATGTTTGTACCGCCGATGGAAGTTGTAGTACTGGCGGGCTTGGCAATTGGACCAAAAACGGAAACAACATTTATAATAACAATAGTGCCAATGTTGGTATTGGAATAGCTAATCCTTCTCACACCTTGCATGTTGTTAACAAAGAAACTGGCGATAGCGCCAATTATACTATTGGCATTGGGCGAGCAGATAAGACCCAGGCCTATTGGTTAGGTGTGGGTGATACTGGTAGTTTTAATCTCCATAATCAAAGCGGTACAGGTGGCACTTTGATGTCAGTAACGAACGATGGCAATATAGATATTACTGGTAGATTACAGGCCGCTGGTTTAGTTGTTCCCAATCTGGGTGACGCTGTTAAAGCTGGTTCCAATAATGCGCTTGATCTAGGTTACGGTACTCCCGGCCGAGAATCCAATGCTGGTAAGATTTTCTATGGTAAGTATGATACTCAGGCCTTAGAGATTGTTGGTGCTGGCAATGATGGTTTGAGTCGTAAAGTTACGATTTGGGACAATCTTAATGTTGTAAGAAATGTTAATATCGGCGGTGTTATGGGTATTGGAACAAATGCTCCGACAAGAGAATTACACATTGTTTCTAATAATGGCGCCCAAATTAAGCTGCAGGACAATGGTTCGACAGATTGGAGTGGTATTGAATGGCAAAATCCTTCTGGTATTGGTTATATGGGTGTTAAACCGGACGGCCACTTCTTTGTTGATATGGGTCAGAATGGTGAAGACTTTGCTGTCGATGGTAGTGGTATTGTTCAGATTGGATATCGTGGTCTGACCAAGCAAGCTGATGCGGGAAAGATTGGCTACCAGGTCTGGGGTAACCATGATGCTTTAGACATTGTTGGAGCCGGTATTAATGGTGTTTCTCGCCGTGTAAGAATTTATGACGAATTGATGACCGGGAGGATCTGCAACGCCGATGGTACTAAATGTCTCTCTGTTGATACTATTCTGGATCACATTGGGGGTGCTACCCCTGGTGGTAACCCAGGGGCGACACTTTCTCTCTCTGTTAATGGTACAGATAATCCGGCTAATCAAGTTGGCCCTGGGGGCACTCTTCTTGTTAGGGTAGATGAAGGTATTACAATCAATTATGCTAATGCTGTTGCTGGTTGTAATGTTGATTCCTCAAGTCTCAGAGTAGCCAATAGTAATATCCCTAAACCAGTAAGTGGCACAGCTTCTATTGGTCCTTATTATCCCAAACTTGCTAGGGTTAACCTAGACTATGTAACTCTTTCTTGTCCTGGTTTTAGCCCTATGACCGTTAATGTAATGGTTAAACCTGAAATTACCAGTTTTAGTGCAGCTGTTGACCCTGAACCACCGTCAGTCACTAGTAATCCGAATATAAAGTTCACTTGGGTCACACGCACGGGTTATGATTCAAACGAGACTAATCGTGGGGTGGGCGTAGCAGACCCGACACTTACTTGTCGCATTTGGGGAAGCGACAAATATTATTCGGGAGATACGAGTTCCCCAGATCAAACTGGTACATTCGACGACTCTGGTGTTAGTAACTCCAATAATAATGGTGATAACCAAATAAAGAACATTAGTTCTATCTGTGATAGAAATGTGGCTACTAATTTCAATCAGTGGTGTACTATAAGTTATAATCTTACTTGTACAGTAAATACTACTAATTTGACTACGGCGGCGAAACCTGCTTCCTGGAACTTAGACTTCGCTCATAAGTATTAAAAATTATTAACTAATCACTAAAAAAGGAGGGTTCATCCCTCCTTTTTTAGTAACTGGGTTTTTCGCTTAATTTTGTTTTGGTTTAAAAACTTTTTGCGTTATAATTAGAGTAGTTTATGGCTGTTGGTTTGGACAACTTACGGGATTTTCTAATTGATGCGCGTCTGGTCTCGGCGCGGGATTTTGACAACGTCTCAGAGGAAGCGGGGGGAGATTCTCCTCGCATTGAAGATTTGCTTATTAGCAAGGGTCTTATTACTGAAGACGATATGCGTCGCGCTAAGTCTTATATCTTAGGCATTCCTTTTGTCGATTTGCACAAAGAGCGCATTGCTAAAGATGTTCTCGCTTTAATTCCCGAGCCCATTGCGCGCAAACATAATATTGTGGCCTATAAGAAGGGTCCTGATACTTTAGAGGTCGCCATGCTTGATCCGCTCGATTTGGATTCTATTAGTTTCATCAAGAAGGGAACAAACTTGCGCATTCTTCCTCGTCTGACCGATACTGAGTCGATTAAGAGTGTCTTGGTGCAATACCAGAAGAGTCTTAAGGTGGAGTTTGGCGATATAATTCAGAAAGAATCGTTGGCAATAAAAAATCAAAACGTTGGCGGGGCTGAAGGAACGTCAGCTGAAGATCTTAAGAAATTAGCTGAGGATTTGCCCGTGGTGAAAATCGTTGATTCTTTGCTCGAGCACGCCATTATGCAGAAGGCTTCGGATATTCATATTGAACCGTTTGAGCAAGAATTAGTGATTCGCTACCGGATTGATGGTGTTTTGCATGATGCAATGATTCTCCCCAAAGAGGCCGCCTCGGGTATCGTCGCTCGAATTAAGGTGCTGGCCAATTTGCGTCTTGATGAGAAGCGTCTGCCTCAAGATGGCCGTTTTAAGACCTCGACCCACGGTGCCGATGTTTCTTACCGTGTCTCGACCTTACCGATCCAATTTGGTGAGAAGGTGGTGATGCGTCTTTTGCCTGATTCGGTTCATGGCCTAACTTTAGAGTCCGTTGGCTTCCACGGTGAGGCGCTTGAAGCTATCGAGCGGGCGATTAGGCGCACAACTGGGATGATTCTCGTGACTGGCCCGACCGGTTCGGGCAAGACCACGACTCTCTATGCTTTGCTTGATATTCTTAATACGCCAGATGTTAATATCTCAACAATTGAGGATCCCGTCGAGTATCAGATCAAGCGCATCAACCAAACTCAAGTTCGTCCCGATATTGGCCTGACTTTTGGCAGTGGTTTGCGTACTCTGGTTCGCCAAGACCCCGATATTATTATGGTAGGAGAAATTCGTGACCAAGAAACAGCGGGTTTAGCGATTAATGCCGCGCTCACTGGCCACTTAGTGCTCTCGACCCTCCATACCAATTCCGCAGCTGGCACCATCCCGCGTTTACTCGATCTTGGGGCTGAACCTTTCTTAGTCGTTTCCACGGTTGAAGTTATTGCCGCCCAACGCTTAGTGCGCCGGTTGGCCGATCCTAAGGAGCCTTACCACTTGACTCCGGCGGAAATTAAAACCCTTGGCGAGAAAGCCGATCTGGCTAAGGTTATGGCCTGTTTAAAAAAAGAAAAGATTCTTCAAGAAGCTAAAGATTGGCCCGAGCTAACTTTCTATCGCCCCAAGGCAGTCGGCGAGTCCGATGGTTATTCTGGCCGCCTGGCTATTATCGAGGTTCTCACGATGTCGCGCGCCCTGCGGGAGATGGTTATTAGGGGGGCCACGGCCGATGATTTCACGATGGAGGCGCGCCAGGAGGGGATGTTGACGATGTTGGAGGATGGTCTCTTTAAAGCGGCTCAAGGTCTCACTTCGATTGAGGAGGTCTTAAGAGTGGTAAACGAGTAAATTTAAATTATAATGATCAAATTTTCTTATCGAGTTAGAAAAGAAGGTGGGGAAGAGGCTGTTGGTCAGCGTGAAGCGACGGATCGTTTTGCTTTAGCTCGAGAATTAAGGGCCGAGGGACTGACAGTTATTTCTGTTTCGGAGATCAGGGTGGCTCACAAAAATAATCCATTAGCGCTGATTAATTTCTCTTGGGGTCAGGTGCGACTAAAAGACAAGATTATTTTTGCGAGTAATTTGGGCTCAATGTTGTCAGCGGGATTATCGCTCTCGCGCTCCCTCGCCGTTCTCTCTAAACAGACGGGCAATAAATATTTTAGAGGGATTATTAACCAAGTGGAAGAGAAGATTAATAAGGGTAACAGCTTGAGTCGGGCTTTAGCAGTTTACCCTCGAGTTTTTCCTGAATTTTTTGTGGCGATGATCGAGGCGGCCGAAGAGTCAGGTAAGTTGCCTGAAGCGCTTAAGCTAGTGGCTGAACAATTCGAAAAGAGTTATAGTCTTCGCCGCAAGATTGCTGGCGCGCTGATTTATCCGATTATTATTATTTTTGTCATCATTGTCATCACTATTTTGATGATGATTTTCTTAATTCCGGTTCTAGCGGTGACGTTTAGAGATTTTGGCGCGTCTTTGCCGCTCTCGACACAGATAATTATTGGACTCTCCGACTTTATGGTTAAGAATCTTTTTTGGGTTTTAGGTGCGTTCGTCTTAGCGATTCTTGTTTTGACAGCCTTCTTCCGTTCGAAGCTTGGCCGGCGTTATTCCTCGGCTATTTTGTTACACACGCCATTTCTTAATAACCTTACTCGTCAGGCCAATTCGGCGCTGGTTTTACGCACGACCTCCTCGCTCGTCTCGGCTGGTGTGGGTATGACCCAAACCTTAATGATTACGGGGCGCGTGGTGCAGAATTACTATTATCGCCGAGTCTTGGTGGAGGCTTATGACAAAGTCCAGAAGGGTTTGCCTTTGTCGACAGTATTTATCGCCCATCAGAACCTTTTTCCAGTTTTTGTCGGTGAGATGACGGCCGTTGGCGAAGAGACTGGACGCTTGGCTGACCTTTTATTAAAAGGGGCCATTTTCTTCGAAGATGAAGTTAATCAGATGACCAAGGATCTGGCGACGGTTGTTGAGCCGGCCCTGATGATCCTTATCGGGATAGTGGTTAGTATTTTTGTCATCTCGATAATTGGTCCACTGTACTCATTATCTAATATTATTAAATAATGTGAATAAAAGGAAAGGTTTTACTTTAGTTGAGTCTTTAGTAGCAACGGCCATTTTTGTCTTAATTGCCATTGGTATTTTTCAAGCTTTTATTAGTTTGAGCGGACTAGTTCAAATGTCGAGACTTAAGTCGGCGGCCGTAGCTTTGGCCAATGAGCAATTAGAAGTGGCACGTAATTTGCCCTACTCTGATGTCGGTATTATCGATGGTTATCCAGTTGGTAAAATTCCCTATCAGAAGACCGACACGCGTAGCGGAGCAAACTTCATTGTGACAACGACAGTGCGCGATATTGACGATCCTTTTGATGGAACGATTGACGGGACACCAAATGATCTTAACCCCGCTGATTATAAGTTAGTCGCCGTTGAAATTACTTGCCCAACTTGTCGCAACTACCAGTCCGTTACTCTTACGACCCAGGTTGCCCCGAGCGGTTTAGAGACGAGCTCTGGTAATGGCGCTTTGTTTGTTAAGGTTATTGATGCCAATGGTCAGGCGGTGATCGGGGCCAAGGTTAAAGTTACTAATGTCTTGGCCACGACCACAATGATAATTCAAGACATTACTAATAATACTGGCCTCTTGCCGTTGGTTGATCTCCCACCGGGCAATCTGGCTTATCGAATAGAAATAAGCAAGACGGGTTACTCTTCCGCTCGAAGCAATCTCAACGCCACGGTCTTGGCCGGGCAATTAACGACCCTAACCTTAACTATTGATAAGCTTAGCAATTTACAGGTTAAAACTATTGATCAGTATTGCCAATCAACTGGGCCTTTCTCTCTTCACTTGCGTGGGACTAAATATCTGGATACTGACGATACAGTTCTTCGTTATAACCACGACCTGACAGTGCCAGCTAGCGGTTTGCTTAATCTTTCTGATCTTGACTGGGATACTTATAATTTCACACCCAATGATAGTAATTGGGCGATTATTGGTTCTTTCCCGCTTCAATCAATTTTCTTGCCACCGGGAGTTACGAGTGAAGTAAAATTACTCTTAGCGCCGACTATTGGCCGTGGCCTTCTGGTTTCGGTTAGGGATGGGGTAACGGGCCTGCCTTTATCTGCGGTGTTTATCAAGCTTGAGAAACCGGGGGAGACGGCCCAGTCACAGAGCACAAGTCACGGCTTCTTTCGGGACACTGACTGGTCTGGTGGTAACAATATCATTGATGGTGGCCTTGAGATTAATAATCCGGCTGGAGAAATTAAACTAAAAATGATATTAGGGAATTATGTCAGTAGCGGTTATTTAATTTCTCGCGTCTTTGATGCCGGTACGGCTTCGACCACTTTTTATAATCTCATTTGGCAACCAGCTGATCAGGCGAGTTCAACCAATGTCCGTTTACAATTAGCGACTGGTGATGATCCGGCCACGACGACTTGGAATTTTGTTGGGCCGGACGGTACAGCTAATACTTTCTATACTATCTCGGGTGATAATATTAATACTCGCCATAATAATCAGCGCTACTTACGGTATAAAGTTTATTTGTCAACGGAGAATAATCTTTTTACTCCTAATCTTTCTGATATCGCTATCACTTATAGTTCAGAATGTTTGCCCTTTGGCCAAGTTTTCTTTTCTGGTTTAAGTTTAGCGAATTATAATATTACGGCCCAGAAAACTGGTTATCAATCTTATACTGGTCAAGTAAATATTAGTCACGATTGGCAAACTTTAGAAATTACTTTAAATCCGCAATAATGAATAAAGATTTAAAACAATGGGGGTTTACCTTGCTAGAAATGATAATCGTAATCAGTATTTTTACGATTTTAGGTTTGGCGATCGCTAATTTTGGCCGAGATATTTTCTGGCAAAACCTTGTTGTTTCTAAGACCTTGGTCGCGGAAAGTGAGACTAAGCTCGCTCTAGCGCGACTAGTCAGTGAATTGCGTCGAGCTCAGACAGCTTCAACGGGATCTTACCCTCTCGAGTTAGTCAGTCCGACTGAGATTACCTTTTATAGCGATATTGATAATAATGGCGCGCGCGAGAAGATGCACTATTGGCTTAATGGTCAGACTTTAAAACGGGGGATTACGCGTCCGACTGGCCAGCCTTACACTTATGATCCGAATACTGAGGTTGTCGGTACGGCGGTGAACGATATCGCCAATGCGAGCAGTACCATTTTTAGTTATTATAATAAGAATTATGACGGTACCGCTTCAAGTACGCCGCTTTCTTGGCCGGTAAATGTGAACGAAGTGCGTTTAATAAAAATCGAATTGTCGGTTGATGCTAACCCTAATCAGTCACCCTTACCCCTTTTCCTTAGTAGCCAGGTGATGTTGCGTAATCTAAAAGATAATCTCTAAGTCTTCGATAACACTCAAGATAAAAATGAAAAAGACAACAGAAAAAGGCTATTTATTAATTCAAGTGCTGGTCTTTGGAGCTATTGGGGTAATAATTATTGGAGGGCTTATTAATTGGGCCGGGACGAGTC
>CAIKBK010000010.1 GCA_903825615.1 Candidatus Vogelbacteria bacterium
CTGGCCTCCAAGTCAACCGGCTCTTCCGCGAAACGCCCGACCTGGTCCTCTGGGATGTGTTTCTGAGCAAGAAGGTGAACGGAATCTATGTCTTGCCGGACACTCGAACCTGGACAAACCAGCGTTCGTCGCGCGGCTACCTCGTGGCTGTCGGCTATGCGGCCGTGGACGGGGTGGACGTCGACGCCCACGACCCGAGGCACACGAGCGACTATCTGGGGGTTCGCTTTTCCTGCAGGGTTCATGGCTTGGTGGCTTGAGCCTTGCTTGCCCTGCGAAGCTTCAGCGAAGCAGGGATGCTTGTCCGCTTGTTCCTCCTTTGGCCCGTCTAGGGACAAAGGGAAGCGCGCTACTGACCTTTCGGTCGGTGGCGCGTTTTTGTTTTCTAGCATATACTAGCCTCGGCTAATGAAAGGCTGTCTATTGATAGCTTTCGCCAAAGACACTGCTTACACAATTCTTTGGACAGGTGAAATTGATTTACGGAGTGTCCACAAATTATTACGCGCCTGACCTTCTCAACCAGGGGACGAAAGGCGTCTGCCAAGGCGGAATTGTGTAGAAAAATAGAGCTCTCGTCGAACGGCAACCTCGTGAATGTCGGCAATGCGGACGTGGACGGTGTGAACGTCGACAACAACGACCCGAGGAACACGAACGACAATCTGGGGGCTCGCTTTTCCTGAAGTGTGCAAAAGAACCTCTTAATCCGAGGTTCTTTTGTCGTCTGGTGGGGCTAAGAATTTGAGCCAACCGCCAATCATTTTGCCAAGCTCAAGTAATTTTTCTTCAAGCTCAATATATCTCTTGACGGGCAGAACTTTTATATCTTTGGCCAGACGGACAAAAAGTTGAATCATTTGTAACTTTAAATCGGCTTTTTTTAAAATCAATATTTTACCTGGGCCAGTTTTAGCTCTTCCCATCATAATTAACTCAAAAAAGTCTAAGGCTTGTTGCTCAATTTTCAGCCCCAAAGCATAGCGGTCGCGCTTAGGCATGGTAGCTAGGCATTTATACAAATGTTCGTATAATTGGTAAGTCTTATGAATAATCGAATTATCGCCAAAATGCGTGGGGGGGGGGCTTAATGGTCATGATTTATATAAAAAAATAATCGCGCTTGATAATCTATTTGGCGCCTGGACTGAGTTTAAGCAGGGCAAGCTAAAAAAGCAAGATGTTGTCGATTTGGCGGTTGTTTCGGAAGAAGAAATTTTTAATCTCCATCGACAACTAAGAGATGGAAATTACAGGCACTCGGCGTATCAGGATTTTTATATTTGTGACCCTAAATTGCGTCATATTCACAAAGCCAGAGCAATCGACCGGCTCTTGCATCAAGCAATTTTTCAGATTCTTGAGCCAGAATATAATAGGCAGTTCATTTTTGATTCTTATTCTTCGCGTAAGGAAAAGGGTGTGCACAAAGCGCGAGCGAGATTTCACGCTCTGGCTTGGCGGTTGTCGAGTAATAACACAAAGGTTGTTTGGGTGTTGAAATGCGATATTAAGAAGTTTTTTGACTCGGTTGACCATCAGATTTTGCTAGATATTTTCGCCAGACAAATTAAAGACGAAAGGGTTCTGTCTTTACTCACCGAGATTGTTGAAAGTTTTGAAACCACGCTTGGTAAGGGCATCCCGCTTGGCAATTTAACGAGCCAGCTTTTTTCAAATATTTATCTTAATGAATTAGACCAAGAGATTAAAAGAAAGTGGCGAGTCAAGAATTATGTTCGCTATGCTGATGATTTTCTAATATTGGATACTGGCAGGGAAAGATTGGAACAATTATTGCTCATAATTTCGGGGTTTTTAAATGGACAGCTTAAACTTTCTCTTCACCCAGACAAAGTGTTTATCCAGAGATTTGCCAAAGGTGTTGATTTTCTCGGCAATGTTATTTATCCTCACCATCAAATTTTAAGAACTAAAACTAAAAAGCGGGCGTTAAGAAAAATGAAAAAATTGAAGAGAGAATTGGCCGAAGGGTTAATTCCAAATGACCATTTTAGGCAGGTCCAAGCTTCTTATTTGGGGCTACTGAAGTATTGTCGAGGGAGGGAAATCGGGGAGGAAATTGGGGGATTTTAGTCGGAGGAGCCTCAAATATTGCCAATTAAAGGCTTTTCTGTTAAACTCTTTTCTGTATGTCAGTAAATATTAAAGAAATTTCCAAGGAAGACTTGGTCAAAAAAATGTTTGATTTGGGCGCCCATTTTGGCTACGCTCGCGAGAGTCGCCATGCCTCTACCAAGCCTTTTTTGTTTGGATTAAAAAATAAGACCGTTATCATCGATTTAGAGAAAACAGCTGATTCTTTGGCTGTTGCTTGTGACTTTGCCAAGTCTTTAGGTCTAGCTAAGAAGTCCATTATCCTGGTTGGGACCAAGAAGGAGGCTGCCAATGTTATCCAAAATGTTGCTGTTGAGTATGATTTGCCTTATGTCAACGAGCGTTGGATTGGTGGCACCTTAACGAACTTCAAACAAATTCGTTCCCGTATCGACCGCTTGATTGATCTTAAGGATCAGGAGGCGAAGGGTGAGCTCGCTAAGTACACTAAGAAGGAGCGCAACGTTATTGCTAAGGAAGTGTCTGATCTCGAGCGCTATTTTGAGAGTCTTATCACTTTGACTAAATTACCTGGCGCCATCTTTGTGGTTGATTCTAAGAAAGAGGCGATTGCCGTCGCTGAGGCCACTAAAGTTGGCGTGCCGGTTATTGCTCTCGCCAATTCTGATTGCAATATTGAGGGTATCGCTTATCCGCTTGTCGCCAATGATGCCCAACTTAAAGTTATCGAATTCTTTGCTCGCGAGATTGCCGAGGCTCATCGCGAAGGTGTTCGCGAGGGCGACAAAAAAGCAGCCGAACCAACACCTGTAGCCTAAATTGTTTCTTCTTCAGACATCGCAACTTAAAAATTTATAAATCTAAAATCATCTTAAACAAATGGCAAATATCACTACTGACCAAATTAAAGAATTAAGAGAAAGAACTGGTATCTCTATTGCGCAATGTAAAAAAGCTTTAGAGGAGGCAGGTGGTGATATGGACAAGGCTCTCGGTTTCTTAAAAGAAGCGGGGGCGGCGATTGCCGAGAAGAAGGCCAGTCGTGAATTACGAGCTGGGACTATTAGCGCCTATCTCCATAGTAATGGTCTGATGGGGGCCATGGTTCAACTTCATTCCGAGACAGACTTCGTGTCTAAGAATCCTGAATTCAAGGCTCTAGCTGATGAACTGGCGATGCATGTCACAGCTATGAATCCAACCGACATTGATGAACTCTTAGCTCAGCCATACATTAAGGATCCTAGCCTTACCATTGACGCTCTGGTTAAAAGTTATGTTCAAAAATTTGGCGAGCGCATTGAGATCATTCGTTTTTCTCGTTTTGCCACCAATTCTTAGGTCTCAAAAAATATGATCTATTACATTTTAGCGGTCCTCTCCTTACTAACGCTTTCCGGTTTGGTTTTTATTTTCTATCGCCAGGTCCGCCATAACCGCGAATTAAATCTCGACTATCGCAGTCTGGGTCACTATGGGGTTACTGGTCTGGCTATCGATTATCTAGCTTTTAGAATCGTACGCTTTTTTAGAGAAATTTTGTTTAAAGGTTATCTGTTCTCGGTTCATTTTGTGAAAAATTGTATCTCCACAGCTCGTTTTTTTATTGTTAAAGTGGAGAAACGTTTTAACTTAATTGCCGCTAATATGCCCGAACCAGATGAGATTCACAAGACAGACAAGGTTTCTTTTTTCTTGAAGGAGATCAAGGATCATAAAGAGACGATGATGGCTGAGTTGAAGAGTGACGCGGCTGAAGAAATTGAAAAGTGAGCCAGCAGGAGGACTCGAACCCCCGACCCA
>CAIKBK010000011.1 GCA_903825615.1 Candidatus Vogelbacteria bacterium
AGGTGTATGGGCCGTGTCTCAGTCCCATCGGTGGGGGTCAGCCTCTCAGCTCCCCTAAGCGTCATAGCCTTGGTAAGCCATTACCTTACCAACTAGCTGATACTTCGCAGGCTTTTCCCGGAGCGATAAATCTTTACTCCATAGAGACCATCTGGAATTATCTAACCTTTCGGCTAGTTATGCCAGACTCCGGGGGAAATTCCCACGTGTTACTACCTCGTTCGCCATGCCACACTCTAGACACGAAAAAATTCCTGTCCACAGTGTGGCATTCGACTTGCATGCCTTATCCACGCCGCCAGCGTTCATCCTGAGCCAAGATCAAACTCTAAATAAAAGCATTTGATTTAGCTTAATAGAACGGAACAGAAGAAAAAATACTTGTCTCGAGCTTGTCGAGAGATTTTCTTCTGAAAAAATATAAATTTGCACTGGTTTGCCCTGCTTCGCTTTATTAAAGCTTCACAGGATTAATTTTGATTGTTGCCCACCTTCGCATAAAGCTTCGGTGGACACGCGTGATATTCAATTTTCAAAGGTCTATTTAAATGCCATCAGCTAAAAACTGATGACTAGGCCATTATACAGGAAAAAATAAGGGGGTCAAGCCCTACGCAAACCCGCCACGAGGCTTAGCCTCGTGGCGGGAAAATACCAAAAAACCCTTATTTTAGGCCTGATTTTCTTTTTTAGCTTCCCCTGTATAATCCTTAAGTTGAGCAATAACAGATTCAGTATCAAAACCAGCGGCTTGAACTTTTTGCTTTAACTCCCCTTGAATACCTTCCAGCCCAATTCCTGGCATGTTTAAAAGTGATACGAGGAAAAAAGCCCCGTACAGCTTAAAGGCCTCTTCCATCCTCTCGCCTCTTTCAGATTCTGGAGCAAGAGTAACTTTCTCTAACGCTTTGGCCATGAATTCTTTTTTTACTTCTTCAAGTTTAGCATTAAGATCTTCTTGTTTAACTTCTGAGGCTGGCATTGCGTCAAAATTCATAAATATTTTTTTATTACTTATTTCTAATACCTAAAATTATACTACTATCTTTTAGCTTTGGCGACGGATTTACCACGTTGCCAAGCTTCCCACTCGACGAGCAGGTTAGAAGCAACGAAGATTGAAGAATAAGTTCCCACGGTCATACCCACCAAGAGCACGGCCGAGAAGAATTTGGTCGATTCGGGACCAAACATAAACAAACAAACTAGGGTAAGAATAATGGTCAGAGTAGTATTGATCGAACGAATATAAGTCTCATTAATACTAATACCGGCCACCTCGGCAAAATCATTACTCGAGTGACGGCGAAGATTCTCACGGATTCTATCAAACACAACGATCGTGTCATTCACAGACAAAGCAAGAATCGTCAAAAGTGCGGTAAGAAAAAGCGCGTCCGCCTCCGCACCGTAAAAGTGGCCGAACAAGGCCATGGCGCCTGAAGAAATAGTGATGTCGTGAACAAGAGCGATAATGGCAGCGACACCATATTTCCAAGATGACATATGATGAGCCGATACGTGACGGAAAGCAATGGCAATGAAGATAATAATGAGAAGTACAACTAGAGTAATGGCGATCAAACCCTTGCGCGATAATTCCTTACCTAAAGTTGGTCCCACTTCGCTAAAGCGCTTCTCGGTAAAGAGTGATTTGCCGTCCTGCGACAAAGCTTTGTTAATGCTCTCTTTCTCGGCCTCAGTGATTACTTTGGCTTTAAGCAAGAGACCTTTGTTCCCGATTGGTTGAATAGACAAACTCGGCAATTTAAGGGCATTAATAGCTGACTTAAGATCACTCATGGCGGGACGGGCGGTTTGATAATTTATCTCCATAACAGTACCGCCGGTAAAGTCTGAACCTAAATTAAGACCATAAGAGAATAAGGCATAGAGGGCAATCCCAATCATGATAAGCGAGCCGGTGAAGAAAATTCGTCTATATTTTACGATATACATATTTTTGTTTTAGTGCTTAAAGAAAGCGCTACCGAATAAGAATTTAATAATGCCGACCCGATTGCGGAAACCAAGCGCCAAGAGTAAGGTTCTCGTCACGGTAATAGCGGTAAACATACTAATGATGATACCGAACGCCAACGTCAAGGCAAAGCCCTTAATCATACTGGTCCCAAACCAGAAAAGAATGATTGAC
>CAIKBK010000012.1 GCA_903825615.1 Candidatus Vogelbacteria bacterium
CATCGAGAAGGCCCTGCTCGATACTATCCATGGTTATACCGCGACGCAGAAGTTGGTGGATGTGGCGGACGGTAAAGATTGGCGCCGAGGTCGCGCCGGCGCGGTCAATATTATACCTTCCACGACCGGGGCGGCTATTGCGGTGGGGCAAGTGATCCCTTCCATCCAAGGCAAGTTTGATGGTATTTCGATGCGCGTGCCAGTAATTACCGGTTCGATTACTGACATAACTTTTATCACTAAGAGGAATACAACCGTTGAAGAAGTTAACTCTATTCTTGAAAAAGCCGCGGCTGATCCGAAGTGGGCGACTACTTTCTCGGTCACCAAAGAAGCCTTAGTTTCCTCTGATATTCTTGGTAGTCCTTTTGCTTCGATTGCCGATCTTTCTTATACCAAGGTGGTAGGGGGTAACTTAGTCAAGGTGATGGCTTGGTATGATAACGAGTCCGGTTATACTCATTCTCTTGTCCAACACGTTATCAAGCTGGGGCAATAGTGATATAATTAGCTTATGAAAATTTACTTGGGAACCGACCATGCCGGTTTCGAATTGAAGGAGAAAATTAAGTCTTATCTTAAAACTAAGGGATTGATTGTTGAAGATCAGGGTGCTTACACGCTTGATCCCGACGATGATTATACTGATTACGTGAAGATGGTGGCCAAGCTGGTGCAGAGCGATTCAGATAGTCTTGGTATTGTCTTGGGTGCCTCTGGCCAGGGTGAAGCGATCGCTGCCAACCGTTATCGGGGAATAAGAGCCGCTGTTTATTATGGCGGGTCCAAAGAAATTATTAAGCTGTCTCGCGACCATAATGACTCCAATATCTTGTCGCTCGGCGCTCGTTTTATTAAATTTGAAGAGGCGAAGGAGGCTATCGATTTGTGGCTCGCGACACCTTTTTCCGGTAATGAACGCCATATTCGCCGCATCAGAGAGATAGAAGATAATCTTAACTTAGGACATATTATTTAAAAAATGGTAGAAATTATTCCTTCGATTATTGCTAGCGATTTTGCTGAAGTAAAGGCTAAACTCAGTCGTCTTGAGGGTTTGGTCAATTGGGCTGAGCTTGACGTGATGGATGGCGTCTTTGTACCCAATCACACTTGGCAGACAGCCGATGATCTCAATGAAGTTGATGGCAAAACAAAAATTAGCGTTCACTTGATGGTGGAGTATCCTGAGACGATTGTTGAAGACTGGCAGGAGGTGGCTGACCGCCTTGTTCTTCATTATGAATCAACCAACGACCTTAATAAAATTATTGATAATATTGGCCCTCATGTTGGCCTAGCCATTGCCTTAGATTTGGGGACACCAGTTGAGAAGATCTATGAATATCTCGGCAAAATCAAAACGGTCCAACTAATGAGTATTGCACGGGTTGGTTTCTCGGGGGAGAAATTTGATGAGCGCGTGTTTGATAAAATCAGAACCCTAAAAACTAATTGGCCGGATGTTAAGATTATTGTCGATGGGGGAGTTAATTTAGAAAATGGCAAACGTTTAGTCGAAGCTGGTGTCTCTGGTCTTGTTGTCGGCTCGCAAATTTGGAATGCTCCTGATACTGGAGAAGCAATTAAGAAATTTCAAGCCCTATGATTTTAACTGAAGAAAAAAAGAAATATCTTGAGGATAAGGCGCGGGAGATCAGGCGCTCAGTTATTGAGATGTTGGTGGAAGCGAAGTCTGGCCACACCGCCGGGCCTTTGGGGATGGCCGATATTTTTACCGCGCTTTATTTTGGTATTTTAAAACATGACGTTAAGAAGCCGGAGTGGGCTGATCGTGATCGCTTAATTTTATCGAATGGCCACATTTGTCCGGTTTTATACGCCACCTTGGCCGAGGCAGGTTATTTAGAAAAAAAGGAATTACTAACTTTGCGCAAATATGGCTCGCGCTTGCAAGGTCACCCACACCGAGAATTTTTCCCGTTAGCCGAGACCAGCTCTGGTCCTTTGGGCGAAGGCTTAGCGCAAGCGGTTGGCATGGCCTTGGCTGATCGTATCGATAATGGCAAAAATTCGCAAAAGTTCTTCTATTGTCTAATGAGCGATGGCGAACTCGAAGAGGGTAGTACTTGGGAGGCGGTGATGTTGGCGGGCAAAGAAAAGCCTCATAATCTAATTGCCATTATTGATCGCAACAATATCCAGATCGATGGCCACACCGAAGAAGTCATGCCCTTAGAACCGCTGGCTGACAAGTGGCGCGCCTTCAATTGGCATGTCTTAGAAATTGATGGGCATAACTTCGAAGAAATTTACGCGGCGATTGGCCAGGCCAAATCAGTTTTTAATCGCCCGACGGTTATCATTGCCCACACGACACCGGGTAAGGGTGTGTTAGAATTTGAGGGTAAGTATGAGTGGCATGGCAAACCGCCAACTCGCGAAGAAGGGGAGAAGGCGCTCAAAGAATTAAGAACTTTAAACGGTCGTTTAAAGGAAGATTAAAATGGAAAATAATTTAAACCCAAAACTTTATGAACTGAATGTTGAGCAGGAATCACTGCGCGAGGGTTTTGGGCGTGGGTTGGTAAGAGCGGGGGAGAAGAATAAAAATGTGGTCGCGCTCTGCGCGGATCTTAAAGAGTCAACCAAGGTTGAAGATTTTGCCAATACTTTCCCTGAACGTTTTGTGGAAGTGGGGGTAGCTGAGCAAAACCTAGTGAGTGTTGCCTCAGGGATGGCCGCAATGGGCAAAATTCCTTTTGCCGCTTCTTATGCGATTTTCTCACCAGGACGCAATTGGGAACATATCCGCACGACAATTTGTTATAACAATGCCAATGTGAAGATTGTTGGCTCGCATGCGGGTCTTAATGTTGGCCCCGACGGTGGTTCACACCAAATGTTGGAGGATATTGCACTTACACGTGTGTTACCCAATATGACAGTGATTGCGCCGTGCGACGCGCTGGAGGCCGAGAAAGCGACCTTGGCGATTGCCGAGCTTGTTGGTCCGACTTATTTGCGTCTGGCTCGCGAGAAGAGTCCGATCATTATGACCAAAGAATCAAATTTTGAAATAGGAAAGGCTAATGTTTTGGTTGAACCCGAAGAGTCTGAAGTGGCAATTATTGCCTGTGGCTTGATGGTTTATCGCGCGCTTATCGCCGCGCGCAAATTAGAGCGCGAGGGGATCAAAGTTTCGGTGGTTAATAATCACACGATTAAGCCACTAGATGAGACGACGATTTTGGCGGTGACAAAAAAGGCGGGCGCCGTCGTTACCTGCGAAGAACATCAGCAAGCGGGTGGATTGGGGAGTGCTGTGGCCGAATTACTAGCCAAGACCAACCCTGTGCCGATGGAGTTTGTTGGCGTGGCTGACCACTTTGGCCAATCCGGTTCAGGTGCCGAGTTAATGGAGCATTATGGTCTTGGGGTGGATGATATTATCGAGGCAGTGAAGAAGGTGATTGAAAGAAAAAATGGAAATTAAACCTGGGATTTATCAGCATTACAAAGGTGAAAGATATCGAATAATCGGTGTTGCTAAACACAGCGAGACGCTTGAAGATTTAGTAATCTATGAAGCGCTTTATGATAATAAAATGTCTAAACTCTGGGCTCGGCCAGTAGCTATGTTTTTAGGAGAAGTTGAAGTTGATGGCCAAAAAGTCCCTCGTTTTAAATTCATTTCCGAATAAACTCAAACAAATTTTTTAAATTCGATTTAGTAAAATAGTAACGGTCGTTAAAACTTTGCTAATATTTTTAAACCATGAGAACAAAGAATACCAACATAAAAAGCCTTATTCTTAAGACCGTACAATTAGCCGGTTTGATAACTGTGACCGCTGTTGCTCCAGGTGTTCTTGTGGCTTTAAATAAAGTTCAGAAACAGCAAAAACGATATCAACAGAGATACTATGTTAATCGAGCCATCAAAGAGATGAGTGAAGCAGGCCTAGTTACTTATCAAAAGAATAGTCGTGGGGCTAGTTGTCTTCGTTTAACCGAAAAAGGTAAAAATCAGCTAAGAGAATATGCCGTAGAAAATTTAAAAATAAAGAAGCCTTGGCGTTGGGATAAAAAATACCGAGTAATAATTTTTGACATCAAGGAGTTTAAGCGGGCGACTCGGGATAAATTAAGAAAATGGTTAGAACATCTCGGTTTTGTTCGGTTGCAAAATAGTGTTTGGGTTTATCCCTATGAGTGCC
>CAIKBK010000013.1 GCA_903825615.1 Candidatus Vogelbacteria bacterium
CAGTTTGGCAACAAAATGAGCTTGTTCCATTTTCTTATCGAGCGCTTTGATATAAGGTAGGATATAAGTATTCACGGCTAAGTTTAACTCCAAACCTTTTTTACCCTCTTCTTGCGAAGCGTCGATCATAAAATCGATATAATGTTTAGCTTCTTCAATCGCCTTCTGCCAAGCATTGGGATCAGCCTTTATCACTTCAGCTGGGTCCTGACCCGAGGGCAGCTTGGCAATCTTAACGGTGAGACCTTCGGTCCGAAGTAAATCAATCGCTTTCCGCGAGGCCGAGAGCCCAGCTAAATCATAATCATAGGCCAAGACAACATTATCGGTTAATCTCTTGATAAGTTGCACATGTTCACTGGTCAGTGCCGTACCCGAGACTGCCACCGTATTGATCACCCCCGCTTGATGGGACATCAAAAGATCCATTTGTCCTTCAACAAAAACGCAAAAATCTTTTTGGCGCATGACTTGCTTGGCGCGATCATAACCATAAAGGATTCGTGACTTATCGTAGAGTTCGGTTTGCGGGCTGTTAATATACTTCGCCATGTCGGCTTGATTATCTCCGAAGATCCGCCCCGAGAAACCAACCACCTTGCCCGTCGGATTCGCGAGCGGGAACATGATGCGCGAACGGAAGCGGTCATAACCTTTGCCTTGGCCCGCATGTCCCGTCTGCGGGACAATTACTCCAGTTTTGATCATTTCTTCTTCGCGATAACCACGGCCAGAGAGGAACTCGCTTAAACTTCTCCAGGCCTCGGGCGCAAAACCCAAGCGCCACGCTTTAATCGTTTCTTTGGTCAATCCCCGATCATAGAGATATTTAAGAGCCTCGGGTTGGTTAACAAGCTGCTTAAAGTAAAAATTCGTCGCCTCATCAAGCAAGGCAAACAAGCGATTGTCCGTTTTGGGCGCCCGTGAGAGAGGCTCAAGCTCCACCCCCGCCCGCTCGGCGAGAGTCTTCAAAGCCTCTAAGAAGTCCACGCCCTCAATCTCTTGAACAAAACTAATAATGTCTCCCCCACGATTACAACCAAAACAATGATAGGAACCACGCGCGGGCGAGACAAAAAAGGAAGGGGTTTTCTCATTATGGAAGGGGCAACAGCCCCGATAATTAATACCCGCCTTCTCCAGTTTTAGATAAGAGCTGACGACATCAACAACCGAGAGCTTCGATTTGATTTGTTCAACCGAAGAAGCCATAAAATTATTGTAGCACTTTTTTAAGCAAGACCCTCTTCTTTGGCGGGAGCCGTGATTTGATCAGCAAAAGCAGCTTCAGCTTCGGCCGCTTGAGCCATTTCTTCTTCTCGGCCATAGTCGGGCATTAAGCCAGTACCGGCCGGGATCAGACGACCAATGATAACATTCTCTTTAAGACCACGAAGTCGGTCGGTACTACTTTTAATAGCGGTATCAATCAGAACTTTAGTGGTGTGTTGGAAGGAGACGGCGGCCAAGAAACTGGAGGTTGAGAGAGCCACTTCAGAGATACCGAGTAAAACAACATCGCCTGTCGCTTCTTGCTTGCCAGCGGCGCTCATGACTAAATTCTCTTCGGTCAGCTCAACTAATTCAATTATTTCACCAGTCACAAATTTGGTATCACCCGGATCCTTAACTTTGCGCCTGGAAAACATTTGCTTCACAATCAACTCCACGTGCTTCCTGGCAATGTTAACACCCTGCAATTCATAGATGGCATTAATCTCTTTCATAATGTAATCTTCGGTTGCATCCTTACCGGCCAACTTAAAGAGAATGGGTAACTCAGCGGGACCATCAGTAATGATGTCACCTTTCTTAATCTTTGCCCCCTTCTTCACTAAGACAGTGCGAATGAATGGCACACTATACTCAATGGTACTATCTGTTGCCTTCTTGCGCTCTCCAGGATCAACCAAAACAGTAATAATGTATTCTTTGCCGGCATTCTTAACTTCTTGAATTTCACCCGAATGAGTCGCGACCAAGGCCGGATTCTTCGGTGTGCGTCGTTCGAAAATTTCTTCCACCCGAGGCAAACCACCGACAATGTCGACACCACCAGTACTAATACCTCCAGTATGCTTAGTGCGCATCGTGAGCTGAGTTCCCGGTTCACCAATCGCTTGAGCCGCCACAATCCCCACTGCCTGACCCAAGGCCACAATGGCACCTCGGCCCATATCAAGACCATAGCAAGTTTGACAGACACCCTTCACTGACTTACAAGACAGAGGTGAACGAATCCACGCTTCCACCGCGCCAGCATTCTCGGCCCCGATTGCATCCGCTTTGGTGAGGAAAGCCCCTTTCTTAAAAAGAACTTTGCCATCAGTCGAGACCAAGTCTCGAGCCAAATGACGACCCTTAATCAAGTTGGCAATACCGCTATCAAGCGCCGAGATATTCGCCTTGGATACATACTTGCCTTCCTTATCAGCACAATCTTCTTCGGTCACAATCACATCCTGAGACACATCTACCAATTTACGAGTCATATAACCCGCCTTGGCCGTGTTAAGAGCGGTGTCAGCTAAAGTCTTGCGCGAGCCGTGAGTTGTAATGAAATATTCAAGCGGAGACAGACCCTCCTTGTAACAAGGAATAATCGGGAAGTCGATAAGACGACCCGCTGGGTTAATAATCAAGCCCTTCATACCGGCCATCTGCACCACCTGACTAACCGAACCGCGCGCCCCAGAGTCAATCATGTAAGAGACTGAGCCATTAACCGGTAAG
>CAIKBK010000014.1 GCA_903825615.1 Candidatus Vogelbacteria bacterium
AACTAGCCAGCTCTTACCCACCCTTTTAGCCGAGACCTTTTGAGCACGAACAAGTTGCCCAATATAGTCTTGGTTATAACCAGTATGCTTGGATGCTTCCTTTAATGTAAGAAAATCTGGCATTAAACTATGATGTTTTAAAAAATCTTTGTTTTACAATATATCTAGGATATCCGAGATACAATCTCGCCATTAAATTATACCAAAAAGGCCAGCTCTCGGTAATAGCTGGGACTTAAAAAGTGTGAATAACTAAAGCGCGATGGCGGTGACGGTTGTCGTGGCAAAATAAGTACCCTCAGTTTGTGCTCGATTAGCCCCAATCCCCGCCGAGAAAACAAGGGTGGTTGTTGCCCCCGACGGCGAAGTTTCCGCCCCGCGCGAAGAGATAATTCTAGTTGAAGTAGAAAAACCGTCCCAGCAACGATTAAGGGAATCGGAACCGCTTGCTACTCCGCAAGTACTGGCCCCATCGTCCAGATAACGATCAACAATATCTGCCCCTTCGGGGGTAAAGGCAAAAACTGATTGGCTAATTGATAAAACAAAATTATAATCCGGAACAGCTCCAGCCGAAGCATAGTCGGCAAAAGAATCACTAACCGAACTCAAGGCCGGCGAACTTGCCGATTGAACCATTAGCAAATAGCCAGCTGAATTATCAGTCGTGACGGTGATTATTGTCTGACCAGTCGAAGTACCGCCAGTTAAGCCCCCCAGGTCAGGTAATAAATTTACACTCTGACTCGAGACACTAAGGGCTAAACTTGATTCCTCCATTTGACGATAACCGGCACTAAGAGAAAAATTGGTACTGGAGGAATCACCGGTGGCAGTTTCGCCCAAAGTATCCATAATTTGGTTATCGCCAGAAAAAGAATAATCAATACCCCCAGCATTGATACTGTCGCTATCAATCTTGTAAGTCCCTCCGGTCATTGCCCCCCAAACACCACCCGCGGCAATGACCAGAATGAGAGAAAAAATTATTAAGAAATTTTTTTTGTAATCCTTCATCGTAAAATTGGATTAAGCCAATTAAGAAACCGTTGGCTGAAACCGTTCCCTTTCTCTTGATCAATTACGGTAATTTCCCCGCAACCAACTCTCCTTAGATTGGCGCCATAAATATCATAACTCTCTAACTCATAACGATAAATGCCTGGAGTGGATAAGTTTAATTCTGAAGTAGAAAAATTGCTTTTGTTATCTTCGGTTAATTTATATGTCGCCAGAATTTTATTATCCCTAAATAGCCGAGCTAAATATAAACCGTTATTCCTGGGACTAACTAAACTTGGAGCGGTAAGAAAGAAGCCAGTCCGCGAGAAAATTGTTTTTTGCTCGCAACGACGCCAGGCAATCGCCGCCGTGGTGGTAGAAATAAAGGAATTAGACTTTTCTGCTTCTCCCCTTCTCACGACAAGATAAGATCCCGGCGAACACAATTTTTCTTTGTTGCAAGCAAAAACGCCATAATAATAATTAATATTCAATTCCAAAATTCTATCAAGATAATTGTCATCTTGCCCTTGCCACCGAGGCGATCCGCCAAAACGGCTCTCGGGATAAAACTTGGTTGATCGAACAACATAAATATTTTCAAAATCATTAGCTGACGAATTTTCCCAACTAAGCCGAGCATCTGATCCCTCGATTTGAGCTGTTAAGCCGACAATATCATGGGGTCTTTGGTGACGGTTAAAAATCTTTCGGCTAATCAAAAACTGACTTAAGACTGGTAGTGACCCGTGCGGAGATAGTTTAAGGGTTAGATAATAATCCGAGCCAACTACTAAATTATCGATTAGATAAGAATGTCGATTGAGATAAGCAATACCATTAATTATCCCCGAAGAGTTATCCAAATCCGGACCATAACTAATACTCGCCAAGGTAGGAGAATTTGTCTCAAAATTAACCAACAGAGATACTCTCTCGCCATCAAATATAGGCAAAACTTTAAAATTACTAACCCCAACAATGCCCCCAACACTTTTAGACTTAGGATTGTCAAGCTCAGGAGACTTCGGTAAGGCCAAGGTTTTAACAGAAATAGTTGGGGTTGGGGCCGATTCACGACCAGAAGAATCGTAGGCCGTTAAATAATAATGATAGGTGGTATCTGGTGACAAGTTCTGATCTAGATAAGAGAGTTCGCTCGTTCTGTTTAAACGGGAGTTATTGAGATAAACATAGTAGCCAGCAATTTCTGCTTCCGACCTTGAAGGTAACCAGCTCAATTCAGCATAATTACTAGATAAAACTTTTACCGAGAAGTTGGTTGGGGGTAAAAGAGAAATAGTCTGAGAAACAGCCCCAAAAGTTTGACCAGCGATAGCAATAAAAGCCATGCCCCAAACAAACATAGAAATAATTATTAGTCTCCCCACCTGTTAATTATAAGTTAAATATTGTTTAGTATCCAGCGATAGTTGTGCTATAATTAAAACGAATTTAAAAATAATAAAGCTTTCTTCATCTAATGACGAGGTTCAAGAAAATATCAGGTTTTACCATTCTGGCCCTAGGTTTATTTGTTGTTTCCTCCTTCGCCTTAGGCGCCAGTCCCACCACCAATAATTGGTTCCAATTACTAGTTAACCCCTACACGGGAGCTGATAATACCGGAGATGGTGGAACTGGTAACCCATCTGATTATAATTACTTTTATGTTGGCCAAACTTTTAGCGCCAATATCCAGATTAAATCTAGCACTACCAGCGCCTCTAACATCTGGATTGATTACGACCCAGTCTTATTAACCGCTTCAAACTTATTGACCGGAACCTATTTTTCTAGCTGGTCAGGGCAAACTATAAACTCTGGCCGAATTAAGTCAACGGGTTTTAATATTTCTGGTTATTCTTCTGGCTTAAGCGGAGCCGCCGGCTTCGGCTCTGTTGATTTTACCGCTTTAAAACCAACGGAGACTAACTACGGAACAGTGTCCTCGACAACTTTGATCATAAATACTGGTACTATTGGTAGCACAACGGACAGCAACATTTCCTATCAGGGTGATGACCTCCTACAAGAAGTAGAAAATTTTAATCTTCATATCTGGGCTGATACCAAAGCCCCCTATGCAATTAACCCCAGCCCCACAAATGGGGCGACTGGCGTTAGCGTTGATTCAAATTTCACTTTTGATTTACACGACAGCAAAAACGGCACCGGTGATAATACTGGTGTTGGGACTGGTGTCAACACGGCAATGACGGCTAATTCAATTTTAGTCTCCGACCAGAGCGCTACCAGCAGTTATTCGTCTTATACCAGCTTCGCTTGTTCGGGAACTTGGGGAACAAATCTCTGCACCACTAATATTTCGCCACTCCCGCCATCGGGCATTCCTAGTGATAACCGTCTCTGGGACTATGACACTCTTTACACCATTCAGGTTAGCGGTTTCCGCGACTACGCCTCAACCAATCAGGACCAATTGGGTGATCCGAACGGACCGAATTATATGGCAACTTCTACCTATAATTTTACGACAGAGGCTGACACCAACAAACCAGTCGCCACAAACAAAGTTCCAGCCGAGAGCGCTACTAACATCAATATTAATTCCGACATAAGCTTTGACATTGTCGATAAAAAAAGTTCTAACGTGTCTGGAGCCGGTGTAAATGCTAGTAGCTGTCTTATCACCATCTCCTCGCCCAGCTTTGCCTCGACCACTTATCAGCAAGGTTCGCTTGATCTAATTATAACTCCCACCAATTATGGTTTCCATTTTGTCATCAACCCAGCCACGCCCTTTAATCAGAATGAGACGGTGACAGTAAATATTCATGATTGCCAAGATCTAGCTAGCACACCCAATGTGATGGTAACTGACATCTATACTTTTATTACCGCCGATACCAGCTTGCCAACAGTTGATACTACGGTGCCAGCCAATGACCAATTGATGAGCAAATCGGATCCCCTCACCTTCCACCTCAAGGATTCTGGTGTTGGCATCGATTTAACCAAGACTATTATCTATCTTAACGGTATTTACTATACCTTAAGTGGCGGAGCGGGTTCAGTCACTAATACCGGAACCAAAATAAATTTCACCAGTAGTCTTAAGTTTGCCGGCGGTAATTATGGCGGTGATATAACCAGTTACAGTTGTACCAGCAGTGATAAAGACTGCGCCTTTATCTTAAAGCCCAGTGGAGATTTTACTCCTGGGGAAAGTGTGCCCGTTATCATTTATTCGCAGGATAACGCTGGTAATTTGATGGAACGAGTGGTTTATGCACCAGTGGTTGAGGGTGGATCATGTTTTATTAGTGGTTCTTCTTATTGCGGAACAAATACGACTTGGGATGCTGTCTCTGGTAAGTGCGTCGGTTCTGGGGGGGGAACAACTGGTAATTGTGGATCTTCTGGTACGGGTAGAACCTCTTCGACTCTTCTAATCATTAACCCTAACAGCATTACTGCCACCCAAGTCAATGGGTCAACTATTCTAATTACTTGGTATTCTAATCTACCAAGCACCAGCCGAGTGATTTACGATACCGTTTCGCAGAATAGCCCGAAGGACAGCCCTAGCTATAATTACCACCACACAACAGAAGAAATCAACACCAACTCAACTTATCATGCCGTCCAGATTACTGGACTCGTAGCTGGCCAAACTTACTACTTCCGACCAATTTCCCGAACCAGCTCTGGAGAAAATTATGGACCAGAGGTAGTGATGGCTCCCAAATTTACAACAACAATTTCCCCCATCAGGATGCCGGCCACAGAGAAAACTTGCCCTCAAGTAATCTGCCCTAGTTGTCCGGGTAAAATCTTGATCGTGGGCACGACTAGTAGTACTAGCAGTATTATCTACCGCACTCTAACAAACAAATACTCACCCCTGTTCTTTTGGTTAGCCTTTATCGCTTTGGCCGCAATAGTTGGAGCAAGCCTTAGTTTACTCTTTCTTATCGGCCGACCAATTGGTATAACTAAGCGGTTCTTCGCTTTAATTCTCAGTCTAATAACTATATCCGCGATCATTCTGATGATTCTCATTATTGGTGATAAAAATCTATTGAAGTGGCCGTTAGCCCAAAATCAGGGCTTTGCCACTATTAGCTTATCTGGACGAGTTATTAACCCTCTTAATCTCCAAGGGGTCGCCAATGTTGATCTGGTTAATGGCCACACCGCGCTCCGAACCTCGAGTTCGGGCCAGTATATCTTTGACCAAGTTCCTGTCGCTTCAGGAATCAGAATGACAGCCCCCGCCTTGAATCGAACTTTAATTATTTTACCGCCAAAGGGCTCGACGGGAACGAATTTTAACATCTACTTTAATCAGGATCTGTTTAATACCCTGATTAAAATAATAGATTTAGAAAGTCGTAAGCAATTAGCTGATGTCTACAATTACTTACCAACCAATGTTAAGACAAAAATTTCCTCTACCGATTTCGAGAAAAAAACAACTACAATCTTTAATACTGAAAACACCAGCGATCAGGAGATAAAGATTAAGACTATCCACCTCTTAGACAAATGGACCGCCGAGAATTATGACCTAAGCTTCTCCAAGATTATCCAGATCGCTGTCAGCGCCAACGGCCAAGACGGTCAATACCAATTTATAAACGAGAAAGGAAATTGGGAATTAATAAAATAGCTTTTATTATCTATCCCCTTCTTTATCTAGGTTATTTAAAAGCAAACTCATATCAACTGAGTTAACGACCGGGTCTTGATTGAGATTAGGCCGAAGATCCCGAGTGGAGGGATCAGCTTGATCCAAATGGCTCAACATTATACCCAAATCAACAGCATTAATAACGTCATCGCCCATCACCGCCGGCGATGTTGTTGCTCCGTTAATATCGCCAGCCAATAGCCTCACTGTCCCAAAAGTGGGTGAATTATCTGGTTGGGTAAAGTTGAGTGGACTTAGACCACTCGGCAAAGAGACATTGCTTAGTTTCCTCGTTAAACTTTGATGACCCTTAATATAAAAATTATAAGCGCCAACTCCAACGTTAAGCAAGGCAACCTGAGTAAGGTCTTTCCCTGTCACATTGGTACGGGCCAAAGTCGAAGTAGAAAAAAGAATTGAGCCATCACTTGGATCCTTAACTGTTAAATAATAAAGGGTGTCCCAATTAGTACCAGGCAGACCCACTCGGCCCTCAGGAACAGCCCACGCAACATAGACGTTGCGTGGGCTGTAAACATTGACTCTCGTTGTTATATCCTCGGAAGTAGCGTAAACCAGACAGGAGGAAAAAACCACCAGACAAAAGACCGGAACAAGAACTTTAAAATGAAGCATACAAGACTTAGAGTTGAACAGCGGTGAGAGTGGTCGTAGCCGTATACCAATCTTCGGGAACAGCGGGACTTGTGTTAGCCGGGATGTGAGCGCGGAATTTCAACTGGAAGGTGTCTCCCTCGGCCGGAGTTTCGCTACTAACAGAAACAATTGTCTTGGCTGTCGTAGTTGGGGCCAGAGAGAAACAGTCTTCGTAAGTAGCGCAGGAAGTATAACCAGAAGCTCCGTTGGCACTAGAGAGAACGACCTCAGTGATACCAAAACCAAATTGAGAAGCTTGGCCAGACGTGGTGTTGGCCCAAGTCTCAGGCGTAGTTGCACCATAATCAACGAAGTAACCACCAGCCGAATCACCCTTCAATGCTCCGTCAACCCCAGTTGAAGAAGCCTGAATGGTGACCGCATAACCTTGAACATTACCGGTAATTATATTAACAGTCGTCGAGGCATTACCGGTACCGCCGGTCAAACCGGGGATGGATGGCAACATCACCATCGTGGTACTACCAACAGTCATAGACAATTCAGCCGTTACTTCTTGGCGAACAATAATAGTTTCAGGATTAGCCGCCGAAACTAGTCCCGCCTCTAGAGCCGAGAAAACCACAAGACCAATGACGAGGAGAAATGAGGCTGAAGCTAGGTAGGACAAACTTGTTTGTTGAATTTTTTTAATCATAGTAGTCAATCTTACTTAACCGCGATTAATTATTTTGGGAATCTCTTGGTGGAATTTGATTAGTATCTTTCTTGAACTCGATATGACGAGAAACATACCTAAGTCCCAAACGGATAAGATAAATGATAACCAAGAGGATAATCAAGATAACGAGGAGTAGTTTCCAAGGCATGACCCAGAAGGCTAGGCTCATCGTGTCAGCTTGATCACCATAACCGCGCAAAATCTTGGCTTCAGCGGTATAACGCCCAAGCATAAATGGATTATCTTTGGTCGGATCAACCACCAGCCCAACCTCACGCAAGCGAAGAGAATCCGGCATAACAAACCAAGGATCAAGCTCTATGTTCCTTACTTCTTGACCGAAGATATTCCTAACAGCAATGACACCAGTTGGCTTTAAGTGAATTTTACCAGTATTTTCATAAACTAATTGAAAGATAACATCTTTGGCCGAGGAGAAAGAGGAAGCGTTATTTTGAGTGTGGAACTCGGACAAACGACC
>CAIKBK010000015.1 GCA_903825615.1 Candidatus Vogelbacteria bacterium
TGGGTAATAGAAAATATTTTGAATAGAGCAGAGGTAAAATAACATGGACGACGAAGTTTTTGAGCTCTGGCAAAGAATGTAATTTCCGCGTCGTTCTGGCTAATCCTACCCTTCACAAATGCCCCCTAGGCTCTCAGAGGCCTCTAGGTTTGTTGTATCCTCAGAAAGTCCTAAACTACTGCTATTTGGGAGTCTCCCCGCGGGCGCGCACGGGTGGGATAGCCCGCGCGTTTTAGCGCGGGCTGGGGCAAGCCCAATGCGGTTAGAGACTCGGACATTTCCGCTAGGGCGCCCGGCTAAAGGATGAGCGCCGTCGTGGACGAAGCCAATAAAGAAACAAAGCAAAGCGACACTTCTAACTCTAAAATGAAAACGAGAAGGGGGGTTGGCTGAGCCGGTCGGTCGAGCCCTGCCGAGACGAGGCGAAGCTGGGGGGAGGATCCCTTCCTCCCCCCAAAAAGAGGCGCGCCCTTTTGCTTGAACGGCTCATTTCCTCGGTGTTTGAGCCGTTGGCAAGCAAAAAGCGCGCACCTAGACATCTAGGCGCGAGTAGCCCTAGCGGAAATGTCCGAGGCGGATGCCGAGGATGAAGCCCCTTTAGTAACCGGGCGAAAAATGATAGTATGGACGAGGTACGATAATGTGGTTGGGGTTTAGAGTTCCGCCTGCTTCCTGTCTCAACAGGAAGTCCGCCCGAAGCCCCACCGCCCATACCGAAGCAAAAAAATTCCCCCCGCCAAACAATGAAGAATGGAAAGCGAGCGGTGGGGCGAGGGCGGGACGCCGAGGTTCATGCCGAGGCGTGGCGGAAGTCGTTAGGTTTCTTGTTCGAAAAAAGTTCGCGCAAAAGTTAGCAATTCTCCACAAATCGAAACCTCCCCGAAAAATTGCTCCGCGCGCTCACGCGCGATGGTGATGAGTGGGTGGTGGAACGGCTCGCCCGTGCGACGGGCGCTCGCGAATTCGGTGGGTGGGCAGAGAGCAAGAAATGAGATCTTAACGGACTTTCTTTTTTCATAATCCAAAAGCAAATTTATGATCAAACCAAAATATTTTCTTTACGCCCGCAAATCAACCGAAGATGACGACCATCAGATTATGTCGATTGAAGCGCAATTGTTTGAGTTGCGAGAATTTGCGCGCAAAGAAAATCTGGAAATTCTTGAGGAATTTACCGAATCAAAAAGCGCTAAGAAACCCGGTCGTGAGAAATTCGGCGAGATGATGGGAAAAATTGAGAATATGGATGGTATGGGTATTCTCGCGTGGCACCCTGACCGTTTGGCTCGTAATAGTATTGATGGTGGACGCATCATCTACGCCGTGGACACGACCAAGATCGTTTCTTTACGCTTCCCGACTTTTTGGTTTGAACCGACCCCGCAAGGCCTCTTTATGTTACAAGTGGCGTTCGGCCAGTCCAAATATTATTCTGACAACTTAGTCGAGAATATCAATCGCGGTATCCGCCAAAAATTGCGCCGTGGCGAGTGGCTAACCAAAGCGCCGTTTGGTTATGTGAATAATCCGCGAACGAGAAATATTGAACCTGATGTGGTGAAGTCGAAAATTATTGTTCGCGCTTTTGAAGAATACGCCACCGGTCGCCACGGCTTAGAATCGTTGGCTCAGTTTTTGGCTCTGTATGGTGTGACCACTAAAGCCGGAACGCCACTGGCCAAAGCTTCCGTTTCTTGTTTGTTGTCCAACAAAGCCTATCTCGGTTTAACCAAACATCATCGCGAGTATTTTGCCGGAAGCTTTGCGCCAATTCTTTCTCATGATTTATTCGAAGCCGTGCAAAAAAGATTGAGAGAGCGAGCTCATCCTCGCCGAACCAAAATCGGCCACAATTTTCCTTTCACCGGTTTATTCCATTGTGGCGAGTGCGACAGTATGATTACCGCTCAATGGTGCACGGGAAAATCCGGTGGTCGTTATCGTTATTATCGTTGCACTAAGAAGAAAGGAAAATGTGGTCAAAAATATCTGCGCGAGGACTTGCTCGTCTCGCAATTAAGAGCACGGCTTGAAAAAATCGCTCTGCCCGACGACTGGACCGACTACATGTTGCGCCAAACGGATATTTGGGACAAAGAAGACAAGGTGTCGTCGAGCAGTCGGCTCGAGCAAGTCAAAAATGAGGAGCGAGAGACCGAACAAAAGCTCGATGAGTTGGTTAATTTATATTTGGATGGTGACATCCCAAAAGAAAATTATCTTATTAAGAAAAACGAGCTTTTGAAGCAAAAAATGTCTCTCGCGCAAAAAATTGACTCTGCTCGAGCCGAGAGAAAGAATTGGGTCGAACCCTTGCGGTTATGGATTTTAGATATGAAAAAAGCCACGCAATTGCGTACCAGTGAAGATTTTTTTGAAATTCGTGATTATTTCAAAAAAATCGGAACGAACCCGCAATTGAGGGACAAGTCCGTCTCGGTCTCATTTTGCCCACCCACTGAATTCGCGAGCGCTCGTCACGCGGGCGAGCCGTTCACCCACCCACTCATCACCATCGCGCGTGAGCGCGCGGAGCAATTTTTCGGGGAGGTTTCGATTTGTGGACCTACGGGGAGTCGGACCCCGACCTGTTCCATGCCATGGAACCGTTCTACCGCTATACTATAGGCCCTTGTATTATCTTATTTTTTAAAAATCTTCGACCAGCTGCACTTTTAAAATACAATTCTCTTTTTCTTGCTGTTGAGAAATCATTATATTCTTCAGTATAAACCAGGGATAAACCACCCATCTTTCTGGTAGTAATTGTTCTACCTGTTTCATGCTCCCGGATCCTCCTCTTGAGATTATTCGTCAAACCCTTATAAAGTTTACCATAAGAATCCCTAAGAACGTATACTGTGTAATTTTCAATTTTCATACCATGCCATGGAACCGTTCCCCGCCCGTACCGAATGGCACGTTCGGGCGGGTACCGCTATACTATAGGCCCTTATCGGACACTTGATAATATAGCAAATTTCTTGAAATTTGGGAAGTTAAAATTTTAGAATAAATTCCAAAAACCTGACCACGAATTAGTGACCCAGTCTCGCGATCTGGTTAACCAGGAGGAAGATTTGGTGACTGTTTGCGCAGGGGTTGGAGAAGATTTGGTAAGTGAGTGATAGTTGCGACCGCAATCTTTATCGACAAATTTGCCATCATCAGGGTGATAATCAGTACCAGAGAAATCACCAAGATAGACCATGTTCATATAAAAACTAGTCCAACCGAAACAATTCCCCGCCTCCCCAAAATTTCCCAAACTAACCAAATTATTCTTTAACCATTCGGTAGGCTTGCGTCCACAGAGGTCAGGAAAATCGGAAGAATTAGACGCATCACAAAAACCAAGCCATTTAACAGCTAAATCAGTTTGAAAGTCAAAACGAATAATCAAAACTTGACCGTCGGCTTCATAAGTAGGAGAATCACAAGCTAAACCATAATTGTACCCGTCTAATCCTGAGGTTGTTGTTCTCATAACAGAGTAACGACAATTTCGTAGATAAGTAACTTCACTAGGGACATTGGGGTCAATTAGCTCAAAGCTATAGACATCACCAATTGATTGCTCCGCACCAACTAGAATACAAGAGTGAGATGTTTTAATTATCGTATTATTAAGAATTTTGACTGGCCACTCAACAGAAGCAAAAGTAATCGTCATTGGATAACCCTTATTTATTTCCCCAATAATGTAACTAAGGTTTTCCCGTTCAGCTTGAGGTATTGCCTGAGTAGTAATACTGGAATTAAAATAAACCGGTTTAGGACAAGTATTCTTGCCACCAATTTTATTATAAAGACAGGCCCGCATTTCACACTGAGTGTCGGTCATGATTGAAACAATATTTCTTTTATCACCCGAACCTGGCCCATCACCATTTGGCCCGGCATAATCCTTATCATCAGTCTGGGAATAGCCATTTAGATTCTCTTCCGTAATATGAGTTGGCTGGCCAGCTAAAATATTTTGTTTAATTGACGAGTAGCTCACCTCACACGGTGCGACGCTAACAATCGCAACTTTGGAACTGGTGGCTATGACCAGATCTCCCCCGAAGAGACTCCCAGACACGTGACAAAATTTTTGATAAATATTACCAACAATAGTATCACCAACTCCTTTAAGATAAACGGTGCCGGTGGGAGTGATTTCTGAAGAAGTCATGGGTACGTACTCTTCGCCAGCAATCTTATAAAATCCGGCAGTGCCACTTCGACAATCCCCCCCGTCAGATCGGGAGCAGCCAGACCAACAAAGCTGGCCAGCCGGGATATTACCAGAAACATCTAAGCCAGATTCTACTTCCACCGCAATTGAACCCAGCATGGGATTGAAGGGACACTTAATGCCTTCGGCGTAAGGATAACAGTCAGGTCCAGTCGAGGCTGCGAAAGAAAGAAGGGGTAAAAGAAAAACGGCCAAACCCAGAGTTAAGAGAAGTTTTTTATTAAGATTTATTTTCATATTTATTTTCAGCGCCAATTAAAAACTAAACAAACTGCCAAGAGAAGCCGTTAGCCAATTACCCAAACTGGTAAGACCGACTTTGACAGGCCCACCACACGCTGGGCAACCAGTACCCGGTTGCATGGGGTTACCACAACGCTTGGGTTGGCCATAAACGCAAACACAAGTATTGTCGATACAAACTTGGCCGTTGTGTGAACTCCCTCTCCCCGCAGCCAAAATCTTCACAGGAGCACTAAAACCGTTGCCGGCATAAGTGTTGGAAGAATCACCATTTTTTCTGGTATAGAGATAATAGGTAATACCAGGGATAGCGGTGCTGGGAGCAGTGAGCGAAACACTCCCGGTATTGGGGAAATTGTAGCCCAGCCTAATACGGCAATAGGTATTAGCGGTTTGAGCCACACTTAACCCAGAACTGGAGTCAGATTGGGTGCAAAGCCAAACTTCAATGTTGCTATCAAATACAGAAATTGGCCAGTTTATAGTTTTAATTGCTCCTATCGCCCAATCCCCGGCCGGGGCATAAGTTGGCGCACAGACTCGCATAAGAACCGGGCTAACACAACTCCCCGTATAAGATCTTGTCTGAAAAACATGAGAACAGGAACTCCAAGCGCTATAAGTGCAGGGTATGACGACAGGAGCATTTTTCACCATTACTGGATCACTGCTAAAACCATTGCCGGCATAGGTGTTAGCCGAATCATTAATTTTTCTCACATAAAAATAATAAGGATAGAGAGAATAAGCGGTGGAGGAGGTAGAGAATGTCGCACTCCCAGTGTTAGCCAGATTATAGCCTAATCTAATACTACAATAATGATTAGCTGTGTACGCCACAGTTTGACTAGCGGTGGTGGAAGATTGAGTGCACAACCAAACTTCAACAGGAGTAGTGAAAGACGCCGTTGGCCATTTGACGGTTTTATTTGTGCCTCTAACCCAGTCACCGGTCGGGGTATAAGTTATTGCTACCACCGTTGGAGCAGCAATCACTGTTATGGAAACATCATTTGAAATAACTTGGGCTGAACCACTGCCGACTTTGGCATATTCAATCCAATAACCGATTCCAGAAGTGTCAAAAGAACCAGTGCCAATCCAATTACCTGAAGCGTCAGTAGTGGCCGGCAGAGGCGGAACAAGTTGACCGGCCGGAGTACAGGAAGTGGTTTGCGAAAGATTAACAGTATTTCTGAGACAAAGGGTAACGGGCTGATTGGCCAAGGCCGGATTAGTAGTGATTCTGAGCGTCCAAGCCTCACCAACTTTAAAATTGCCTGTTGTCGGAGTGTTGATAGTAAAAGAGGCTACTGTTGATGCAATAGTAACAGAATTATCACTTAATCTTGGGATGCTCGTTTCGGTAGCATTTTTGGCAGACACTTCATAGCGATAAGTACCAGCAGTGAGCACCTCAGAAACAGGCGAGGTAGGTCGACTAATGGCACTACCATCAGCAACCCAAGCATTATTATTACTATTAAATTTATAACGTTGATAAATATAACCAGTGGCGCCAGTTACCGTCGACCAATAAAGAGTTACTGTTGTGCCCGAGACAGTAGGATAGACTGAATCTGGTCGTGCGATACCAGCTGTTTTTGTCGGTGGAGTAGTCGGTGGCGGAGTAGTGGTAGTGGTTGGGCAACGTCGCATCATATCAGCCAAAGTACAAGATCCAATACAAATTCTCCTCTGCAAAGCGCCACTGGTACAGGTGCTAGGAGACCACGAACCACAATTACAACTGGCTGTAACTACAGCCGAAGCGTTATGATAAAAACTAAAACCAACAACTAAAACGATAATGATTAATAAAAAACCAAAACCAAGCCGATAATGTCTCATTATGTTTGTATTATATCATTTAATTCCCCCATTATTAAAGACTAGTTTATCCACCGCCCTTTACAAAGAAGTGTGATCAGCTAAAATTATAGTAGAGATGCCTTGGGTCGACCCTCCGTAAAAAACAGACCCGAGGTATCCTTCCAGTCGCAGCCCATAAAATCGGCTGGATTTCATCCCAAAGTGGCGAGTGTCAGTTGTTATCCCCTAACAACTGATACTCGCCTCCATTTATTTACCCTATCGAGTATGACGCTTTAGCGTCATAAAATCTTCACCAAAAAGATTTTTACTCTATAGGGTGAATTTTACCAAATTCTCCAGAACGGCTTTGTAACTGAAGTAGTTGCGGTATTATCGGTAGTTGAAGTGAGAGTAGTCGTAGAAGTAGAGGCCACAACCCCGCCAAACAATCCTCTCAATTCTGGGTGCTCAATCAGCAATAATTCATACTTAATTTGAAGCAACCTTCTCCTAAAATGATTAAGTCTTCTCTGCCTTACTAAATCGGAATATCGGCTAGTACTGGTGCCAAGAACTTGCCCCGTTGTTGTACCAACAAGAATAGTTGGCCCCCAACCAACAACATAACCCTGGCCACCATGACCAGAACTTGATGGAATAGTAGTGATAGGCGTTGTTTTGTCGATATTAGTAATCATCACTGTGCTAGTTGAGATATTACCAGCCGAATCAGTGGCAACAAAATCAAAGCTACCATTGGCGGTAAAGGTATGCGAGTCGGCATTTAAGGTGCCCTCGTTTGCTGTTGCCGTTACGGTGATATCTTGATTAGTCGGGGCCGTAATATAAGGATCAATGGTAATAACGGGAACAGCCTTATCAATATTAGTAATCATCACTGTGCTAGTTGAGATATTACCGGCTGAATCAGTAGCCACAAAATCAAAGCTACCATTGGCAACAAAAGTATAACTAGTAAAATTTAAATTGCCCTCGTTAACTGTCGCTGTTACCGTAATGTCTTGGTTGGTTGGTGTCATATTGTATGGATCAATTGTGATAATAGGAGCAGTAACATCACAACTATACACTCCTAAATCGGTAAAGGTATTGGTAGTATACCCATCCCATTCAGTTGCCGGATCAAAAGAATCATTCTCAACCCGGTCACCTTGATGAACAGAGCATTTACGAGTTAGAGTATGGTCCTTAGTACTGGTCAGACCTACCCCCCATTCGGTGCCAGGGTTAGAGCCAATCTGACCAATTACGTCCAAAATTATAGTCCCTTTATTTAAAGCAACCGCATCATTACCATTAAAAGTAAGGAGGTTTGATAACTGATCACAACGACTAACATTAGCCAAATCAAATGATGGGTGACAAAGGACAAAAATGTCGCCATTAGAAATGGTGCCAGAAAGATTTATGTTTGTTGCCGAAATGCTTCCATTAGTGTAAACCGCTATCTTATAACCGCCAGCAGACAAATCAATATCAGCCCCAGTACCATTGTAAATTTCTATTGCCTTGTTAAAACTAGTACCTTCAACATACTCCGAAAGAAAAAATCCATTGGGAGGAAGTCTCCCCGCTTCAAAAGTGGCAACAGCCGAATTCAAGACAGTGACGGCATTGTCAACCTCAGATTGAGTAGAGGCAGCATTAGTGGCGACGGCGCTAGCTGTATCTATTGCAGTTTGAAAATTGGCCTTAAGCGGTAAGGGATATTGTTCTGGGCCGATACCTTCTATTGCTCCGTCATGCAGAGTTTGCGCCGGGGTAATAATTGAAGCTAAAACAGAAAAATCAACTGCCGTTTCGTTAACATCAGTAATATTAATGGTAAAAAGCTTGTCAAAAGGTAAACCGCTGGTGTCTGTTACGCGAATTATTAAACCGATAGAAGTAGTCGCCTCGTAATCTATAGCACCACCCACTTCTAATTGACCCCCGTTAATTTGGAATGGTACGCCCGGGGTCACAATCGAATAAGTAAAAGTATCCCCGGCATCAGGATCGGTGGCAGAAAGGGTCCCAACGACAGTGCCTGTCGAACTATTCTCGGGAACGGTGTCAGACGAAAGGACAATATCCGTCGGAGCGCTATTTACCGGAGGATTTACTGTAACGGTATAATAAACCACGGCGTGGTTATCTGACGCAGTCACCTTTAACATCTCCCCAGTGGCAACAGGATCGCTTAAATTTGAATCGTCCCAATTTTGGTTCGGCTCGTTCTTGCTCAGATTGGATAGGAACGTCGCTTTGGATGTTCCCGCCAGAATATTAGTGATAGTTTCATTCTGCGTTCCACCGGCGCTGATTGTATAAGCTAACGAAGAAATGGTGGCGATATTACTGGGGCCTACCACCGCTTCGGCCGGCTTAACGCTCAAAAAACTGCCAAAAATTAAAACAAGAGCTAGTAATGAGACTAATCCAAATTTTTTGGACATAAAGAGTTATTTAAATTAGAGAATTAATAATTTTCAATATATAAACAAAGCTACCACCACTAGCAAAATAATGCAATTGGGTGGTAAACCAAGCCTAGTAATCTGTGGAAAACTTTGCTATTATCCCCTTTGGAAAGGAGGTGATTCCAAGTGAATCCCAAACAAAAGGATATTCTGGTCGGCTGGCTGGCAAGCGTCTTATCCATAAATCTCGTCGGGATAATCAGAGGAATTATCGGCTGGCCTCTCGAGTGGTGGTTAGGGCTATCGATCTTTAATCTCGTTAGTTTTAGACTCTTCAGTCTGGTCATTGATGCTCTTCTCGCGTTTTTCTTTTGGCTGGCGAGAGAGAAGCTCTATGACCTACACTTTGCCAACAGAAACAAGGTCTGGCATAAGTTCACTCTTGATACGATTTCATTCTCCATCTACAAGAGTCTGTCTTATGTCTTTAGCCTTTGGCTGATGACAAATCTACCAGAACGAACTTTTTACTTATTGACCGGGGTCAATGTGTTTCTCCTTGTCACGACTGGAGCCTTCAATTGTTGGCATATGGATGTGATGAAGAAGCAGTTACCAGACCTCACCAGGCGATTGATGGCTCAATGGGCAAAGAAAAAAGCTAAGAGAAAAACAAGGAAAAGGAAAAACTAAGGGCCGGTTTTGTGAAGCAAAACCGGCCCATCGTCTTCCTGTTTTTTTAATAAATTTTAGCGCTTATTTAAAGCCAAGGTAATGATATGGTCTAAGAAATGATCATAGGGAATGCCAGCGGCCTTAAGCGATTTAGGAATAAGCGATTCCTCGGTCATGCCGGGCAAAGTGTTAACTTCTAACACATAAATGCCTTTGGGTGTAACGATAAAGTCGGAGCGTGAATAATGGCGTAAACCAAGAACCTTATGGATCTCGGCGGCTAAGCGTTCTAACTCCGCCTTCTCTTCATGAGTAAAGCGCCCGGGACAAATCTCCGATGTCTCGCCACCATATTTAGCCTCATAATCAAAAAGTTTTTTGTCAGGCGTTGTCACAATCTCAATGGGCAAGAGCGAGTAGTGATCTTGGTTGCGGAAATTCTCAACTACACCGCAAGTGGCTTCTTTACCCTTAATATATTCTTCGACAATTACCCTATCACTCACCCCAAAACAGGCTTCAAGCGCTTGAATGAGTTCAGGGAAAGTACGGGCCAAGTATAACCCAATTGAGGAACCACTCCCCACTGGCTTAATAATCCAGGGCGGGGCTATTTTTTGGAAAGCGTCATAGGCAATAGCCTCGACATCGGTTTGATAATCTCGCTTAACAACTACCCCATTAGGCACCTTGAATCCGGCTTTTTTGAAAATTTCTTTGGTCTTGTGCTTATCCATCCCCAGAGCCGAAGCCACCACCCCCGAACCAGTATAGGGCGACCGTACAGCCTCCAAAATCTGCTGAACCTGACCATCTTCACCAAACTGGCCATGCAAAGCGTTAAAAACTACGTCCACGCCGCGGATAGCTTGCTCTGGTGAGACTTCTTTGCCATTTAGATGCCAAGCCCCATCACGAGTGATAAGAATATCCACCGGCTGATATTTGTGAGCCGGCAAATTCTTCATGACACTAGCACCAGTTTTAAGCGACACTTCATATTCGTGCCCTATCCCACCACGCAAGATACCAACTCGAATAAGTGCCATTAGTTAATTATTTTAAAGCTTCTTTAATCTTTACTACCACATCATCTAGGGTGAAATTGGCCTTGACTAAGAAATCCTCAGCGCCTAAATCACGAGCCCTCTTGATATCCTCTTTTTGTCCCAAATTAGAAAAAACAATAACCGGAATATTTTTAGTTTTCTCATCAGCCTTAATCGCCGCCAGAACATCAAACCCATCTTTTCCCCCGGGGAGCAATAGATCCAAGAAAATTAGGTCTGGGGCATTCTCAGGGATGGCCGTAATGGCACTGGGGCCATCAATCGCGACAGCCACTTCATAACCTTCATCTTCAAGCTTCTTAGCATTAAGCGAACGTAAGAACTCGTCGTCCTCAACTATAAAAATCTTTTTCTTTTTTTCTTCTGCCATATTTTTTATATTGTTATTAAATAATAAACAAATTTAAGTTTCACCCTATAGAGTAAAA
>CAIKBK010000016.1 GCA_903825615.1 Candidatus Vogelbacteria bacterium
ATATGTCCCCCGAGGAACAAGCTAATGAGGTCACTCGAGTAAAATATTACCTCAACGGCCTTATCGATAAACCGATCTGTGCCAGGCAGGATCAAACCATCGCTCAAATTATAGAAGACCGGGAGAAAAAAGAATATCCCTTTGAGACTTTTCCAGTATTAGATAACAAGGGTAAGATTGTTGGGATATTGAGCCGAACCGATTTTGATTTCTGCGAAGATAGATCTCTCCTTGCCAAAGAGGTAATGACAAAAAAAATAATCACTGCCCCGCAAAAAACTAGTCTCAGAGAAGCCTACAAGATTATGGTAGAAACTAAGAAAAAAGTCCTACCCTTAGTTGACAAAAATGGGAAAATTGCCGGCCTATACGTCTTCAAGGATGTCCAAAGGGTTATGGCCAAAAATCCAGATGGCTACAATCTTGATAAGGATGGGCAGTTGGTTGTTGGCGCAGCCATTGGAGTAAATGATGACGATCGTCTTGATTTGTTAATAAAAAAGAGAGTTGACGTCATCGTTATTGATACTGCTCATGCCGACACTAAAATAATAATTGAGACTCTCAAGAAAATTAAGAAAAAATATAAAGTTGATGTTGTTGTTGGCAACATCTCTGAACCAGAATCAGCCGAGCGCTTAATTAAAGCTGGCGCCGATGGAATAAAAATCGGACAAGGTCCAGGCTCTATTTGCACCACGAGAATAATCGCCGGTATTGGTTCACCTCAAGTCAGTGCGGTCTATCAGTGTTCGCAAATTGCTAATAAATATAATGTTCCCGTCTGTGCCGATGGTGGTCTAAAATATTCTGGTGATATCCCTATCGCTATCGGAGCTGGCGCTTCCTCTGTAATGATGGGCGGGATGCTATCGGGGACAAAAGAGTCTCCAGGCGATATTATCTTCAAAGATGGTCGCCAGTGGAAGGTTTACCGAGGAATGGGCTCCATCAGCGCGATGGAGGCAAACAAGGGATCCCGTGAAAGATATGGGCAAGTCACTACTGGCAAGAAAGAATTGATTGCCGAAGGTATCGAGGGGCTCAAGCCCTATAAAGGAGAGTTAGCTGAAGTAATGTTCCAATACATTGGTGGATTAAAGCGAGGCATGGGTTATGTCGGAGCTAAAAATATTCAAGAGCTCCAGACCAAAGCGAACTTTATCAGAATCAGCGAAGCCGGCAAAGCCGAGTCCCATCCTCACGACGTCATAATCACCAAAGAACCACCAAATTATAGTGCTGGATAATTAACTGAACATTAGGTCTGTTGACTTCAGTGTCTTCCTCGTCTAAACTCGTCGATCTCCGCGGGTAATATGAATTGCCCACGTTTGCCTCGAAGAAAATAAAAACTCCCCTATCTTGGGCGTCCTTATTTTACTTCTCGGCTCCGATGGATAGAGGAAGTTAGAACCTGTTTAACTATTTTTTAGCCTCAATCTTTAAACTCTCGAGAGGTATACCTTGATATTGTCTTTTGCTTATCTCTTTGTCTTCTCCTAGAACCTTAACAGTAAAACCCGCTGATTCAATTATTTTAATATAATCATCTTTTAACAAAGCACCACCAACACAACCAGCGATCAACTCTTCATCACTCCGTTGCTCTTTGGTCAGATCTTCAAGTAGAACAATATCTGATAGATACATTCGGCCACCTTTCTTTAAAACACGATAGGCTTCACCAAAAACCCGGCCTTTATTTGGCGCGAGATTAACAACACAGTTACTGATAACGACATCGATTGAATCGCTATCAATGGGAAGCTTCTCAATATCACCAAGACGAAACTCTAAATTTTTATAACCCTGGTCTTTGGCAATGGTCGTCGCTTTCTTTATCATTTCTTCAGTCATATCAATTCCAATTACTCGCCCCGAGTCACCAACCTTTTGAGCCGCTAACAAACAATCTAATCCAGCCCCTGAACCCAAATCAAGTACAACATCACCCTCCTTAATATGAGCCAGAGCGACAGGGTTGCCACAGCCTAGGCCAAGGTTAGCTACCCCGACAGTTTTTAATTCGGTATCAGAGTAACCAATATTTTTGGCAATTTCTTCGTTTATAATTTTATTCTTGCAACTACAGCAACTTTGACAGCCCCCATTATTGACGGTCTTAGCATAAAAGTCCTTAACAATTTTTTTAACGTTATTATCTTCATTCATTTCAAGAGTATACTCCTCGTTTCGAATCCTACCAAGGGTAGTCTGAAAACACGTTTAAAAATAACGAGAAAAAATTGGGCTCCGTTGGGTGGATGAAGCTAGAACTTTCTTGCTACAACTTGGATCCAGTTAGTTTTTCCAGAATTAGCAACTGTTTTCCAAACAATTTCAAGGTCTAGCCCCTTTAAATATCTTTCGATCTCCGGTAAAGTGAAAAAACTAAAAAAGCGTTCGTAATCATAACCATAATCGTTTTCCCTTTCTATCTTTTCTTCTAGCTTGTCTGATTTAACCTCTTTAACAGCTAAATAAAGCAGTCCCCCGGGTTTAATTTTATTTTTCAAACTTTTAATTATTTTTTGTATCTTTGCTTTTGGAATATGCAGAAGAACAGCTTGGGCAAAAACAGCATTAAATGCTTTACCGTAATTGTCTAATTCATAAATATCTACGACGTCAAAATCTATATCCGGTGATTCCCTTTTAGCTATTTCGATCATTTTTTCAGAAAAATCTATCCCCGTAATTTTAAAACCTTTGCCCGCAAGGTATCTAGATTTAACTCCCGCCCCACAACCAACATCAAGAATCGTGGACTTCTCGGGCAACATCGAAAGAAACTTGCCTGTTCCTTCTACCCACCAAGTGTCTTCTTTGTGATCTTTGAACCAATCCTCAGCGATTTTGTTATAAGTTGATTTTAAATCCATTTTTAAATCATACCAAAAATCTCCCAGCGGTTCTATCTTTTAACTTGCTCCGCGGGTATATTCATGCCCGCGTTCACATCGAAGAAAATAAAAACGCACCACAAGAGTACTTCTTGTTTTATAAATAAAACAAAGTCGCCCCACCTTGGGCGTCCTTATTTTACTTCTTGGCTCCGCGGGTAGGACTCGAACCTACGACCAACCCGTTAACAGCGGGCCGCTCTACCAACTGAGCTACCGCGGAATATATATTCTTGTTTTCAAAAACTTCCTACCAAAACCTGTCTTAAAATACTTTTCTCTTTTTATTGCTTTCTCTTTACTCAGGCAAGCCTCATAATAAACCAGGGTTAATGGTCGACGAGGACAAGTGGCCTTAACTAAGCCACTATTGTGCTTCTTTATCCTTTCTTTTAAATCATCACTCCAACCTATATACAACTTGCCATCTATTCCGCTTTTTAACACATAGGTGTAGAACATCATCTTTGTATTATCGCTCTACCCGTCCGCCATCGCAAGCCGCTCAGGCGTTGCGGGCGGGCCAACTGAGCTACCGCGGAATATAATTTTTAAAAGAACCCTCTAATTCTAGTCAAAAAAACAAAAAAAGGCAAGAACTCAAAATCTCTCGATTTTAAACCTTTTTCCTGTATAATGTCCATTATGAAATGGAATCTAAATCCCCTATTTAAAAGCGACACTGACCCACAAATCGGGAAGAGACAGGAGGCTGTTAAGAAAGCTAGTTATTCTTTTATTAACAAGTGGAAGATTCGCAATGATTATCTAAGCGACCCTAAGGTGCTTGCGATAGCCCTCAAGGAGTATGAAGCTTGGGCCGCCAATTTTGGCACCAATGACCAAGTTTGTTATTACTTCTGGCTCCGAAGCGAACAAGAAAAGAGTAATCCCAAAGTTAAAGCCGAACTTAATCAGGCCAAGGACCTCGCGGTGAAGATTGAGAATGAGATTCAATTTTTTACTCTTAACTTAAGCAAGGTCTCCCCAGCGACCCAAAAAAAGTTTTTGCAAGCTAAAGTACTTGCCCCTTATCACCGCTTCTTGACTCGCCTTTTTGAATCTGCTCGCTTTGTACGAAGTGATGCCGAAGAAAAAATCTTGAATCAACTCTCGGACACCAGCTATCGTCGCTGGGTCGACTTGATCGAATCACTCTTGGCCGAAGAGGAACGCGGTGGGCAGAACTTCCCTACGCTCTTGGCCGATTGTGCCAACCAAGATAAGAAGAAGCGCGACAAGGCCAGTCAGAATGTTAATGAGATTCTCGCGGCTTGGGCCCCGGTCGCCGAGCAAGAGTTGAACGCCGTTTTGGAATATAAGAAATCCATTGATCAAATTCGCGAAGCCGAAGAGCCCGAGACCTTGCGCCTTATCAGCGACGACATAGATAAACAGTCGGTCGAGGCGATGCTCGCCACAGTCGAAAACAATTTCAAACTGGCCGAACGTTATTATAAGCTCAAGGCCAAATTATTAAAACAAGATAAACTCACCTACTTCGAACGAGGCGTACCAATCGGCCAAGTTAAGAAAAAATGGTCTTTCCTTGAAGCCCAAAAATTGGTCAGCCAACAATTAGCTAAACTCGATCCCGAATTAGGCCAGATTTTTTCTCGTTTTATAAAAAATGGCCAACTTGATGTTCTACCAAAAAAAGGCAAAAGTGATGGCGCCTTCTGCGCTCATTATTCCTCGACCCTGCCCACTTACATATTACTTAATCACACCGGCGAATGGCGCGATGTGAAGACCCTGGCTCACGAAGTGGGTCATGGGATAAATAATGAGCTAACACGTAAAATGAGTCGCCCGATTTATTTTGGCACACCGACTTCGACCGCCGAAGTGGCCAGCACCTTTTTTGAAGATCTCGTTCTTGCCTCTTCGCGCGAACAATTAGCCGATCAAGAAAAATTAGCGATGATGATGGCCAAACTCGACGACGAAGTCTCTACTATCTTCCGCCAAGTAGCGGCTTACCGCTTCGAGCAAGAATTGCATCGCGCTTATCGTCAACAAGGTTATTTATCCAAAGAAGTCATTGGCCAACTCTGGCAAAAAGAAATGAAAAAATATTTGGGCTCGGCTATAAACTTCCCTAAAGGGAGTGAGAATTGGTGGGTCTATTGGAGCCACTTCCGCAATTTCTTCTATGTCTATTCTTACGCCAGCGGTTTGCTTATTGCCAAGTCGCTCCAAACCAAAGTGCGCGAGAATCCGCAATTTATTCAGAAAGTAAAAAAATTCCTCGGTGCCGGTCTCTCCGCCAGTCCTAAAGAACTTTTCCTCGATCTCGGTCTTGATATTAGCCGGCCCGATTTCTGGCAAGCTGGCATCGATCAATTTGCTGAGCTCTTAACTGAGACTGAGACTCTAGCGAAGAAGATAAAATAATTGGGTGCACCTTGCAGGATTCGAACCTGCGGCCTTACGAATGTGAATCGTACGCTCTAACCAACTGAGCTAAAGGTGCCTGTGTGCTTTGCACTGCGTAGCTTTATGCGAAGCAGTGGACCTAGCGAGAATCGAACTCGCGCCTCTACAATGCGAATGTAGCGTCGTACCACTAGACTATAGGCCCTAAAGGCCAAATTATACTAACACTTTTTCGAGATTTTGAGAAGATATTTAGGCTACCCTTTTCATCCTGATCTCGTAAGGTGCAAGTAGACCCTGATTGCGCAAATCATTAAGCTCGGCTTCAGGTAGCATTTTGAAACCAATTTTATCGTGAGCATGGATAGAAGTGGTGTTGGTCCTATCAATCGTCGCATATAAAGTCTTCAAACCATGGATCTCAATCATGCGATCATAAATCTTACCAACCAAGCCCTTACCCCGATAAGCCGGGGCCAGAACAATCTGAACAAAGCCAGTATAAGGCGCTCCCTCAACTGGAATAAAACCAACAATCCCCGCGTTCTCCCCTTCGACATAAACAGTATGATAATATTTCTCGGTCGCCATCGTCGGAGACGTAATATGTCGGCTGCCATCTAAGGACTCAAAAAATTCTTGATTGAAATCTCCTAAATTAATAGCAAAATAGTCACTAAACATAAAGTCTTTTATTAAGTTATAAACTATGCTAATTTTAACACAATGAAAAGTGAAAAAGAAATAATAAAAGTCCTTAAGGCGGGCGGGGTGGGCGTAATCCCAACTGACACTATATACGGTTTGGTTGGCCTGGCTAAAGACAAAAGGGTTGTCGCTAAAATCAGGAGGTTAAAGGGCCGTAGCCAAGGCAAACCCTTTATCATCCTTATTTCTTCGCTTAAAGATTTAGAACAATTTAAAATCAAGCTAAGCACAGCCGATAGAAAAATTCTGGCTAAAATTTGGCCCGGACCGGTGAGTGTTGCCTTTTCTAAAAAACTATCTTTACGCTGGCCCAAAAATAAATTCTTAAATGGATTGATCAAAAAGACTGGCCCGCTGGTCGCTCCCTCGGCTAATCCAGAAGGACTAGCCCCAGCTCAGACCATAGCTGAAGCGAAAAATTATTTTGGGCCAAAAGTTGACCCCGCAAAATACGGGGTAAATTTTTATCTAAGCGCCGGGAGAAAATTATCAGGCCAGCCTTCTACCCTTATTAGCCTAAAAAATGGCTCGTCGAAAGGCCGGGCAGGTAAAATAGAAATATTAAGACAAGGCAAATATAAATTATGGAAACAATAAATTACGAAGAGTTCAGTAAGATTAAATTAAGGGTAGCCGAAATTC
>CAIKBK010000017.1 GCA_903825615.1 Candidatus Vogelbacteria bacterium
CGGCGACCACTAACGTTGGCGGTGTCTTTATCCCGCCGAGCGTTAGAGTCAACAAAACTGGAGTAAAAAAGGGAGAAATTATCGTTATTTCAGGCCAATCGGTACCTTTAGCTGACATCTTAATTACTGTTAATTCCGGTAAAGATTATTATGGCAAAGTGAGATCTAATAAAGATGGTTTTTATCTCTATAATTTTGACACCAGCCCGCTCGGGTATGGAAACTATAACGTCAAATCTCGGGCGGTTACTAGTAATCAAGAAGTAAGCGCTTATAGCTTAGCTGCTAATTTCAACATTAGTGCCAAAGATGTTTATATTACCGAGACCGAGAAGTGTCCGCAAAAGGGCGACCTGAATGGTGATTGCCGGGTTGATTTTATCGACTTTTCTATTGCCTTGTCTTGGTTTAAGCGATCCCTGCTCGGTACTGTTGTGGAGACCGAGGCAAAACAACTAAATGATGATCGCCGCATAAACCTAATTGACTTTAGTATCCTGGCTTATTATTGGACTGGGTAGAGTACCAATTATAAGAATAGTAAAAAAATGAATAGAAATTTTACAAAAATTTTTAAAATAATTTCTCTAAATCTTTTGATTGTTTTGTTTTTATTGTTCCCGGTCGTTACCAAAGGAGCCGAGTTATTTTGGCAAGCAACTAAAAGTTCTTCTGAAAGTAAAAACGTGTTTTTGGCTCTTATTTTGAACACCGAGAGTGATAAGATCAATGCTCTGGCGGGAGAAGTTAGTTTATTGTCTTCAGGGTGGGAATTAGTTTCTGTCTCTGATGCTAATTCGTTTATTAATTTTTGGGTGGAGAGGCCGTCTCTTGGTTTAAACAATAAACAAGTAAGGTTCTCGGGAATCACCCCTGGTGGCTATTTGGGTGAAGCTTTAATTTTGAAGCTAGAATTTAAGCCGTCAATAACAGGGGCTTCTTACCCAGACATTGCTGTTAATAATTTTAACGCTCTCATTAATGATGGCAAAGGTACAGCGGCAACCATTAAAATTAAAGGTTTAATTACAACGGCTGAAGATAAAGAAATTTTGAAACCAATTCCTCTGGCTGTTGACACTGAACGTTTGGCGCCAGAACCTTTTAAGCTGGCCATTATCAAAGATTCCGACTTATCACCAGACCAACTTTACTTAATTTTTAACACTCAGGATAAAAGTAGCGGCATGGCCTACTATGAGGTTCGCGAGTCACTTTGGCCAATTTGGAATACCAAGGTACAAAGCGAGTCTTGGGTTAGAGCGGAGAGCCCTTACCAATTAAAAAATCAGTCTTGGTGGAACTTCATTTATGTTCGCGCGGTGAACAAGAATGGGGGTGTCCGAATTGCTAAACTTTATCCACAATTGTCCTTTGCTTGGTTATATAGATACAGCCTAATCCTTGTTATAATTGTAGTATCCATGACCCTCTTAATTTTGTTGAGGAGGGTTTCTGGTAATAAAAAATAAGAAATTGAAATTTTTAATAGACAAGGGAATAGGCTGTAAAAATAGGTCTCCGTTGCTGGTCGTGATAATTCTTCTCTTTATGTTTAGTGTGGCGCAAGCGGCTTCCGCTCCACCAACCATCATTAGTTATCAAGGCCGTTTGGCGGATTCATCTGGTAACCTGCTCGGGGGAGGGGGGACGACTTATTATTTTAAAATTTCTTTTTGGGATAGTGCCTCTGGTGGAGCTAAGGTCTGGCCAGTTGTGGTGCCCAGTTCTTTTACCTCTGTTGTCAGGCAGGGGCTTTTTAGTGTTAATATTGGCGATACGGCCAATGGCTATCCTCATACTCTCGACTATGATTTTACTTCCAACCCAAATGTTTATCTACAAATTGAAGTTTCTTCTAACGGTTCAACCTTTGAAACCCTAACTCCTCGTCAGGCAATCAATAGTTCAGCTTTTGCTCAGGTGGCCAGTTCGGTTTATGGCTCGGGAGTTTCTACTATGGGTGGCCTGGTTGTTAATGGGAATTCGACAACGACTGATCTCTCTGTTGCTGGCTCCGCCTATCTCTCAAGCCTTGGCTCCACCTTCCTCGCTGTTGATGCCACGGGCAAGGTTATCGCTACGTCCACCCCCCTGCTGTCCTTCACCGAAACTGATCCCTTCTATTTGGCCGCTTCTTCCACCCTCTTGCGCGTCGGCACCACGAGTGATGCCTTAACTGAGGGGACTAACA
>CAIKBK010000018.1 GCA_903825615.1 Candidatus Vogelbacteria bacterium
ATGGAGATGGGTCGACCGTCGGCATCAACTTCATAAGCGTATTCATCTTCTTCGAAGGCGAGGGCGCCGGCATGAATCTTTTTCTTATCGAGTTTATGAGCAAGTTCTTTAAGTTTGGTTAATTCTTTGACATATTCCCCAGCCCCGGCTTTGGTAATTTTCTCGACTTCTTCGTAAGTGAAGCGTTTGTCAGAATTAATGACCGTGCGGCCAAACCATTGGCTTAAGATATTAACCTCCTTATCTAAGGTAAAGACGGCGCTGAAAGTGAGCCTGTCGACCCCCTGCTTAAGACTACAGAGGTCATCAGAGAGGGCATGGGGAAGCATAGGGATAACGCGATCGACGAGGTAAATCGATGTCGCGCGCAGGCGCGCCTCGTCATCGAGTTTGGTCCCGGGGCGCACATAGAAGGAAACATCGGCAATATGCACGCCAATTTCGAATTGGTTGTTGGCTAATTCTCTAATAGAAATTGCATCATCAAAATCCTTGGCTCGTACCGGGTCAATGGTGAAGGTGAGGATGTCTCTAAAATCCCTTCTGCTCGGTAATTCTTTGGCAATACTTTCGTTGCCAGATTTAGCAATCGTTTCGGCCTCGGCAATTACCGCCTCAGGGAAGGGGAGCTCTAGGGTTGAGCTATCAACAAAAATTTTTTCTTTTTTGGGTAACTCGATTCTTTTTTCTTTCTTCATTTTGAGATTATATCATAGATTATTGACCTTTTCCTCTTATTTTGTTATATTCTCTCTGCATGTTAATGGTTAGATTACAACGTGTTGGACGCAAGAACGACCCCTCATTCCGGGTCGTCGTTGTTGATTCTAAAGAAGCGGCTAAGAGTGGCAAGGCGATTGAAGTTGTTGGCTCACACGATGCCCGCACTGACCGCACCGAACTTAAGGCCGATCGTATCAAATACTGGCTTGGGATGGGTGCCCAGGCTTCAGAGACTGTTAATAATCTCTTGGTAAAGAAAGGTGTGACCTCCAGTAAGACTATCAATGTTTCTTCAAGTAAATTAGGTAAGAAGGCGACTGCCGCTGTGGTTGCTACCAAGGCAGCCGAAGAGAAGGCTGTCAAGGACGCTTCCGCCGCCGCCAAGGCTATGGCGGACGAGGAGGCTAAGAAAGCCGAAGAAGTCCCCGTTGCTGAAACTCCAGTTGAACCAGTTGCTGAAGTCGTGGAAGATAAGCCTGCTGAATAATAAATAAAAACACCGCCCTGGGCCGTTCGGCCCAGGGCGGTTTCTCTTTTGACAATTAACTTTAGTTCTTCTATTATTAAATGTAGTTAATCAGGTCGAAAGATTATCAGAAACAAAAGATTTACAGCAATGCACCAAGATCAAGAATTTCTCGACTTTGTTGTTAAAGCGCTTGTCGACAAACCCGAGGCCGTAAAAATCGACCGCAAGGTAGATGAGATGGGTGTCTTAATGACTCTCGAAGTTGATCCAGCTGATATGGGCAAGATTATCGGACGTCAGGGCAACACTGCCAAAGCGATCCGCACTCTTCTCCGTGTTGTCGGCATGAAGTTCAATGCTCGCGTCAATCTTAAGATCAACGAGCCAGAAGGTTCTACTCGCCCAGCCTATGTTCCCAACAATGCTGGTGCCCCTAGCGCCGCTAGTTCAGTCGATGCGGCGATGGACGACCTTAAAGATCTCTAATCTTTAGAGCTTTATTAAATCAAAAAACCGTGCTATAATCATAGTGCGGTTTTTTGATTCTTTAAAATCCCTTAAAATTTAATTATTAGTAATTTCAATAATATCTAGATCATGAAAAAATATATTCTAAGTGTGCTCTTATTAACCCTTCTGGCCGCTCCCGCTCTCTCTTACGGGGCGGTGGACAATAGTGTTACTCTGGCCCAATTAAGAGCCCAGATTCTTGTCTTGCAGAGGCAGATTGCCCTTTTGCAAAGTCAGCAAACACAAACTTGTCTTTATAATAAAGACTTGTCTTATGGTCAGAGCGGGAATGATGTTGTTCTTCTTCAAAATTGGCTTCGCGCCAGTGGCTTTCTTAATATTCCTAGATCGACTGGTTGGTTTGGTACAATGACAAAATTGGCACTTAGCAATTGGCAGAGAGATAATAATCTCCGAGTCACGGGAATGCTCGGGCTAGAAGATCGATTGGTTCTCTGTGGACCTAATACAAATAGCCCTAGCACCATAATCATTGACTCTATTTCCGGTCCAACTTCAATCAGTGCTGGTTTAACAGGAACTTGGCAAGTTAAAGTTACCGCTCCAGCAAACACCAACTTAAATTATTCGGTTGATTGGGGCGACGGTCTTGTTTCCCCGCAAACTTTAGGCAATTCTGTTTTTACTCATTCGTATAGTCGAGTAGGAACTTATACTGTTAAGTTTATGGTCAATAACGGGATCGTCTGTATTGCCGCTCCTTGTACTGTTAGGAAGACGGCTGAGGCCAGCATGACGGTGGTAGTTAAATAATAAGTAAAGTTCGGTCAATGTTAAATTTTCACATTATTACTTTATTTCCCGAGACAATCGAGGCCTATCTCCAGGCCTCGATTTTGGGGCGCGCGCAGAAAGAGAAGAAAATAAAAATTTCTTATTATAATCCGCGTGATTACGCCGAGACTGTTGGCAAGCAAATGGCAGGGAAATTAGACTATAAACGCACTGATGCGCGTCCTTATGGCGGTGGTCCGGGGATGGTCATGTTGGCCGAGCCGATACTTAAGGCAGTGAAGAAAGCTCTGTCCAAAGTTAAGGGTAAAAAGTCATCAGTTAAAATTTTTATTTTTTCGCCAAGCGGTAAATTGTTTGATAATAATTTCGCTGACAAGCTCGCTCACATTAAAGGGGGACAACATATTGTTCTAATTTGTGGTCGTTATGAAGGGTTAGATGCGCGGGTTAAAAAAATTTTTAAAGCCCAAGACTTGTCTGTTGGCCCCTATGTGCTCACTGGTGGGGAAGTGCCGGCTATGATTATCGTCGATGCCATTACTCGTCGCTTACCGGGTGTGCTAGGCAAAGATGAATCAATCGAAGAACGTCGAGTCGCGAGTTCTGAGGTCTATACCCGCCCCGAAGTTCTCGTTTTCAATAAAAAGAAATACCGCGTCCCCAAAGTCCTTCTTTCCGGCCACCACGCCGAGATTGAGAAGTGGAAAAAGGGGAGGGGAAAAGCTGGGGATAAGTCAAGGGGATAAATCGTTTGACTTATTTGGGGAGATAAGATACTATAGTGACCAGCACAGCAAGATTGAGTCCTAACTGTTTAAGCTTGCTAATAAATACTTTTTTCTAAATTCTGTCATACCCCACGCAGGTGGGTTTAATGGCGGATTATGTTTTGGGATTTTTATAAGCTCCGCTTAATTTTAATTACCAATCGCTAATGAAAAAGAAATACTTCGCTCGCTACAAGAAACCCCTAGCGACGATGCCCGATCTGGTCGAAGTGCAAAAGCGTTCCTATGACTGGCTAATCAAACATGGCCTCAAGGAACTTTTCCAAGAATACTCTCCTGTTCGCGATTACTCCGAGAAGAAGTTTGCTTTAGAGTTTGTCGGTTTTCAGCTCGACGAGCCTAAGTATGATGAGTATTACGCGCGCGACAACAATCTTTCCTATGATGCGCCACTGCGGGTGCGCGTGAAGTTGATCAATAAATCGATGAATCAGGAAAAGGAGCAAGAAATTTTCTTGGCCGATTTTCCGCTCATGACCGCCCACGGCACTTTTATTGTTAACGGTATTGAACGTGTCATCGTGCCACAATTGGCACGGTCTTTTGGTGTCTTCTTTACCGCCAACGAACTTAAGGGCCGTAAATTCTTCGGGGCCAAGATCATCCCAGCCCGTGGGGCCTGGATTGAACTCGAGACTGAGATTGATGACGTTGTCTATGTTCGTATCGATCGCAAGCGCAAATTCCCAGTTACCTCGCTTTTGCGCGTTTTTGCCGACAAGGAGGGCAAGGGAATGACTGATGAATCTATCGTCAAACTTTTTGCCGATGCCAAGGTTGACGTGTCTTATATTGAGAAGTCTCTGGCTAAGGATCATGCTAAGACCGTGAGCGATTCTTATGTCGAGATCTATAAGCGTTTACGAGATAGTGACTTGGCCACCCCAGCTAATTCTAAAGAATTTGTTAGCGCTCTCTTTGATCGTGAGAAGTATGACTTGTCTTCAGTCGGTCGTGTTCGTTTCAATCAACGCTTTGGTCTAAAGACTGATGAGGTTGAAGCTGAGCGACGCACTTTGTCCTTTAATGATATTGTTCACATTGTTCAGCAAATTATTACTCTCAATACCACTAAGGGGGCAAAGGAGGATGATATTGACCACCTCGGTTTTCGCCGTGTTCGTTGCGTAGGCGAAATGTTACAGGCTAAGATGAAGGTGGGTATGATGCAGATGAAGCGCAATATCCAAGACCGAATGTCGACAGTCGACGTGATGACTGTTTTGCCGGTGCAGATTATTAGTCCACGTCCGCTACAGGCTCGCTTGAAAGAATTTTTCTCGACCAACCAATTGTCTCAATTTATGAATCAAGAGAATATCTTGTCCGAGCTTGAGCATTTGCGAACGCTCTCGGCGCTTGGCCCCGGTGGTCTTACCCGCGAGCGCGCTGGTCTCGAGGTTCGCGACGTGCACTCTTCGCATTATGGCAAGGTTTGCCCAATTCATACACCAGAGGGTCCAAACATTGGTTTGATTGTCCACTTGTCAGCTTATGCTCGGGTTAACGATTACGGTATTATTGAGGCTCCTTATCGCAAGGTAGAGAAGGGCCGCATTACTGATGAAGTCGTTTTCTTAAATGCGCTTGAAGAAGAAAAACACGTTGTCGCTCATGCTGGTGTTAATTATGACGAGAACGGCAAATTACTTGACGATTTTATCGAGGCCCGCAAGAATGCTGCTCCAGGTCTGGTTCGTCGCGAGGAAGTAGAGTTTATCGATGTCGCTCCTAACCAAGCTTATTCTATCGCCACCTCCATGATTCCTTTCTTGGAACACGATGATGCCAACCGTGCCCTCATGGGTTCAAACATGCAGAAACAGGCTATCCCTTGTATTGTTCCCGAATTGCCTTTGGTTTCCACTGGTATGGAAGAGCGGGCCGCTCATGATTCCGGACGTTTAATTCTTGCTACGAATGCTGGTACGGTTAAGAAGGTAGATGGCCGCCAGATCGTAATTAAGAAAGATGATAACAAGGAAGATGTTTATGATTTGGCCAACTTCAAGATGACCAACGATTACACCTGTTTCCATCATCGCCCGATTGTTAATGTTGGTGATAAAGTTAAGAAGGGCGGCATCTTAGCTGATTCGTCCTCAACCGTAGAAGGGGAGTTATCACTTGGTCAGAACGTTTTAGTTGCTTTTATGCCGTTTGGCGGTTCGAACTACGAGGACGCGATTATTTTATCCGAAAATCTCGTTAAGAATAGTAAGTTTACCTCAGTTTATATTGAAGAGTTCGAAGCTAATGTTCGTGATACTAAACTTGGGCCGGAGGTCACGACTCACGATATTCCTAACGTTGGTGAAGCCAAACTTAAGAATCTAGATGAAGATGGAATTGTTCGCATCGGTGCCGAAGTTGGTCCCAATGATATCTTGGTTGGTAAAATTACACCGAAGGGTGAGACTGAATTAACGCCAGAAGAGAGACTACTTCGGGCTATCTTCGGTGAGAAGGCTCGTGATGTTAAAGATACTTCTTTACGTATGCCCCATGGTCGCAAGGGTCGCATTATTGGGATTAAAGTTTTTTCTCGCGAACATGGCGATAAGTTAGAGTCTGGTATTATCAAGAAAATCAAAGTACAAGTTGCGCAATTACGTAATATTGAAGCGGGAGATAAAATTGCCGGTCGTCATGGTAACAAAGGTGTTATTTCTAAAATTTTACCGGTTGAAGATATGCCTTATATGGCCGATGGTCGCCCAGTGGACGTAATTCTTACTCCGCTTGGCGTGCCTTCTCGTATGAATCTCGGCCAGATTTTCGAAATGCATTTGGGGCTAGCCGCTCACACTCTAAATTATCAAGCGATTACCCCAGTTTTTACTGGTGTAACCGAAGAAGAAATTAAGGCCGAGCTCGTGGAAGCTGGTTGGGCCGAAGATGGCAAGACTGAGCTTTTTGATGGTAAAACGGGTGATAATTTTGGCCAGCGTATTGCTATTGGCCAAATGTATATGTTGAAGCTCAATCACATGGTGGAGGACAAAATTCACATGCGTTCAATTGGTCCTTACTCGCTTATCACTCAGCAACCGCTTGGCGGTCGTTCTCAGGGTGGTGGTCAGCGCTTTGGCGAAATGGAAGTTTGGGCTTTGGAGGGCTATGGCGCGGCTCATGTTTTGCGCGAAATGTTAACTATTAAATCTGACGATATTGTTGGTCGTTCGTCAGCTTTCGACTCCATTGTTAAGGGTGAGCCGGTTAAACAGCCGAATATCCCAGCTTCATTTAATGTGATGTTGAATGAACTAAGGGGCCTCGCGATGGATATTGAATTAAAGAAAATTGATTAATCGTCATCACCAAAAAATATCATGAAAGATTTAAACAAAAATTTAGAAGCCGAATTACCTCTCGATTTAGAGGAGGACTTAGCGCCGATTAAGCGCCCGGCTCGTCCCTTGGAGAAGGTGGCTGACTTCAACGCGGTGACGATTAAATTAGCTTCGCCGGAGCGGATTTTAGACTGGTCTTATGGCGAAGTGACTAAGCCGGAGACTATCAATTATCGTTCTGGTCGCTCGGAGCGCGGTGGTCTCTTTGATGAGCGTATCTTTGGTCCAGAGAAAGATTATGAATGCTATTGTGGCAAGTATAAGCGCATTCGTTATAAGGATATTATTTGCGAGAAATGCGGTGTCGAAGTCACCCGTAGTATTGTTCGTCGTGAACGTATGGGTCACATTGAGCTCGCGAGTCCGGTGGCGCACATTTGGTTTGTGCGTGGCGTACCCTCTCGTATTGGTTTACTGCTTGGGTTGACGGTTGCTGATGTTGAGAAAATTATTTATTTTGCCGGTTATATTATTACTAAAGTTAGTGAAGAGGATAAAATTAGGATTCTTAAAGATCTTGACGGTGAATATAAGCAGAAGGTGAAGATGGTTAAAGACGAGGCCGAGAAAGAGAAACTTAAGAATTCCTTTATTGAGACCAAACGTCAAGTCGAGAGTATTGAACCGTGGCGTGTGATTGATGAGATTACTTATCATCGTTGGTCGCTTAAGTATGGCCCGGTCTTTGAAGCGGGCTTAGGCGCTGAAGCTATCTATCAGATTTTCCGCAGTCTTGATCTTGGCAAATTGGCCGAGAGTCTAGCCATCCAACTCGCCAAAGCCAGTTCTCTCGAGCGACCTAAAATTCAAAAACGCTATAACTTAGCTCGATCTCTCGAGCGCTCTGGTGTACGTCCCGAGTGGATGTTCTTGAAGGTTATTCCAGTTATTCCTCCTGCTCTGCGACCGATGGTGGCCCTTGATGGCGGTCGTCATGCCACTTCTGATGTCAACGACTTATATCGTCGCGTGATTAATCGTAATAATCGTCTTAAGAAACTAGTTGAACTCAATGCGCCTGAAGTGATTTTGCGCAATGAGAAACGTATTTTGCAAGAAGCGGTAGATGCGCTCTTAGACAATACGATGCGTCAGGGCGCTGGTGACGGAGCGATGAGTCAAGCGCAACGTCGCCCGCTTAAATCTCTCGCTGATAATTTAAAGGGCAAGCAAGGCCGTTTCCGTCAGAACCTTCTCGGTAAGCGTGTTGACTATTCTGGCCGTTCAGTTATTGTTGTCGGTCCGGAGTTGTCACTTGACCAATGCGGTTTGCCTAAGCAAATGGCTCTCGAACTCTTCCGTCCGTTTGTGATTTCTAAAATTCTTAACCAAGAATTGGCTTATAATATTCGTGGTGCCGGTCGTCTGATTGATGAAGGGGTAGCTGAGGTTTGGGCGATTCTTGAAGATGTTATTAAAGATAAGTTCGTCATGTTAAATCGCGCGCCAACCTTGCACCGCTTGGGTATTCAAGCCTTCCAGCCGATCTTGATTGAAGGTAACGCGATTCAATTGCATCCACTGACTTGTGCCGCTTTCAATGCAGACTTCGATGGCGACCAAATGGCGGTGCACGTACCGCTCTCAACTATTGCTCAGAAAGAGGCCCGCGAAATTATCGCTGCTAATCGTAATATCTTAAAGCCAGGCAGTGGCGATCCTGTCGTCAATATGCGTTTGGATGTTGTGCTTGGTTGCTATTGGGTTACCAAACTGATTGATGGGGCCAAGGGCGAAGGTAAGTTTTTCTCTATGCCCCATGATGCTATTTTGGCTTATGATTTCGGCGAAGTAGATTTGCGCGCCAAGATTAAAGTGTTGGCGACCGATAAAGCTCGTTATGCCGAATTTGCTGGCGGTCTGTTTGAGACTTCAGTTGGCCGTCTGCTCTTCAATAATAATTTGCCTAAAGATTATCCTTTCTTGAATAAAGAAATTGGCGGTAAGGTTATGGCCAAATTGGTAGATGAGGTCATTGCTCGTTATGGTGTTATGGAGTCGGCGGTCGTGCTTGATAAA
>CAIKBK010000019.1 GCA_903825615.1 Candidatus Vogelbacteria bacterium
ATGGTATCATCAGTCGATGTCTATAACTGCAACCCAAAAAAGATTACCAGCAAAAAAGAAATTCAAAGTTTTGTTATTAAACTTTGCGACGCCATTGGCATGAAGCGCCACGGCCCAACTTTAATCGAACGTTTTGCTGAAGGCGAACTAGCCGGCTACTCAGCCATGCAATTTATCGAGACCTCAAGCATTACCATGCACTTCGATGACCAGCATGATAATCGCGCCTTTATCGACATCTTCAGTTGCAAGTATTTTGACCACAAAAAGGCTGAGCTCTTCTGTCGTAAGTTCTTAGAGGGGAACAAATCTAAATCTGTTTACTATTTCCGCCACTAGGCGGATTTTTATTTAGGTTTCTTTAAATCGACAATCCTGAGGCGTAGCTCGGGATAGTTCTTAAACATAGATTTCTCAAGGGTCACCAGCATATCTATCTTCTCCCCCGCTTCAAGTTTGATATCACCGAAGATGTGAGAGGGATCATTGGGTACCGGCGAGGCAAAAAAACCAATGGCCGGGATTTTGCTCCCATCGGACTTTTTAAACATTAACTCCAAATGTAATCCACCATTGCCAAAATATTTAACTTCGGCAATCTCAACACGGCGCAACCAGAAAACTGGCTTGGGGTTACCCATACCAAAGGGGGCCAAAGGCTCAATCTGCTTATAAGTGGCCCAAGTCAATTGATCAAGAGATAGCTCTTCGTCAGCCAAGAGCTCGGTAACAACATCCGTCTTTTTAGCTTTCTTAGCCGAAGCGGTGAGACGCTCGATTAATTCCTTCTCTTTATTAGGAGCGAGGGAAAAACCGCCCGCCATGGGGTGCCCGCCAAAATCGGAGAAGAATCCGCCAGCCGGCGGATCGCCGGCCCCCGCCATTACCTCTACCACATTAAGTGAACCGTCCGAGCGACAAGAACCTTTAATTGTTCCCGCTTCGTTCTTACTCCAAAGCCAGACGGATCGGCCATAGCGCTCTACAATCTTCGATGAAGTCATGCCAAGCACGCCCAAGCCCCACTCCGGCGAACCGGCCACAATAATTGGTGGTAAATTATTCTCGTCCAATTGTAATGAAAGATCTTTAACAATTCTCTCGACTGAATCTTTGCGTTCTTTGTTTTTTTCTTCAAGATGATCGGCAATAGTGCGCGCCTCGGCCTGATCTGTAGCCGTAAGAAGATAGTAAGCCTGTGAGGCGTGCGACATGCGGCTGGCCGAATTGATGCGCGGTCCAATCATAAAGCTAATATCATCCTCAACCACATTGGCTGGACGAATCTTGATTTGATTAAGCAAAACTTGCAAACCTAAACGTCGAGTTTGGCGCAAAACTTTAAGTCCATAGTAAGTGAGTAGTCGATTCTCACCCGTGAGCGCCACCATATCAGAGACTGTCGCAATCGCAACGAGATCAAGCAACCATTTCTCCCAACCAAGAGCAATATCAAAACGCTTGGTGGCCAGTACGGCGCAAACAAATTTAAACATAACACCGGCACCAGCCAGGAGTTTGTCAGGATAATTATCACCCGCTTGCTTGGCATCAATTACCGCATAGGCTGATGGTACTTCAATCGCCACCAAGTGATGGTCGGTAATAATAACATCAATATCTTGAGACTGCGCCAACTTAACCTCGTTAACATCAGTAATACCACAATCAATAGTGATAATTAATTTCACATTTTGCGCCACAAAGTCGCCGATCTTATTCTCATTCAGACCATAAGCTTCATTGTGCCGATCGGGAATATAAACCTCATAGTTGGTAAATTTTATCTCATTAAAAAAAGAGGACAAGATAACTGAACCAGGGATACCGTCCGCATCATAATCGCCAAAAATAACAATGCGCTCGTCCCGCTCAATAGCTAGGAGTAATCGATCAACCCCCTTCTTCATATCTTTCATTAAGAAAGGGTCAAGTAGGTCGCGCTCGTAATTGGGATTGAGATAGGCTTCAGCTTCTTGTTTGGTTTTAATGCCGCGATAAAACAAAAGTTTCCGAACCAGTTCGGGATAAATCTCTAATTCTTTCTCAACTTTTTTGGTCAGTGGCTTCCGCAGCGCCCATTTCTTCTTAATCATTTGTCTTTATTGTTATACAATATACTATATAAGAGCTAATATATAAAACCTATGGCTAATAATTGTATTTTTTGCAAAATTATTACGGGTGAGATACCAGCGAGTAAGATCTACGAGGATAATGACTTTTTTGTCATGCTTGATATTAACCCTGTTAACCGTGGCCACTCCTTGGTAATTCCCAAGACCCACTTCGCTAATATTTTTGATGCCCCCGAAGAAATAACCGCCAAAATCGGGCCAATGATAAAAAAAATGGCTCAAGCAATTAAGACTGGGGTTAATGCTGACGGCCTAAATGTTGTTATTAACAATGACCAAGCGGCTGGTCAAGTCGTCTTTCACGCCCATGTGCATCTTATCCCCCGTTTCGAAGGTGACGGCTTCACCCACTGGCACGGTAAAGGTGGCGAAACCCCCGCCGATTTTGAAGAAACCAAAACTAGAATTATCTCAGAGCTTTAATACCGGGCAAAGTGCCAGTGGCGAGAAAGTCGAGCATGGCTCCACCCGCCAGAGACAGGTGGGTGAATTTTTTGTCTAATTTAAGTTGCCCTATAGCGGCTAAGGTATCACCCCCGCCAACGATCGAAATACCCCGAGCATCAGCCACAATCTTAGCCAGTTCCAATGTTCCCTGTTTTGCTCCCACTTCAAACCAACCGGCTGGCCCATTCCACACTATCATTCGAGCCGACTTAACAGCTTGCTTGATCAAGACAAGAGTCTTAGGACCAATATCAACAATCTGGCCTTTTTTATTCTTAATCGTATCAACCGGCAAAACTATTTTCTTATTTTTTAAGAATGGTTTAATATAACTAACATCCTCATCGGCAATTGACGAACCAATGTCACAGCCCAGCGCTTTCAGAAAAGAGTTAGCCAGAGCCCCCACAATAAAAATCTTGTCAGCAGTCTTCCCGAATTTCTTAATCAAGGGAATTTTGGTTTGGAACTTAATGCCCCCCAAGATAACAATAAAAGGCTTCTTTGGTTTGAGAACTAGACTCAGATTTTTAAGTTCTTTAGCAAAAAGTAAGCCGGCATAGCTAGGCAGATACTTAGTAACGGCTCCGACTGAAGCCTGGATGCGATGTGAGACCGAGAAAGCATCGTTAACATAGATATCAGCTAAACCGGCCAATTTCTTGGCAAAATCAGGGTTATTCTTCTTCTCGCCGTCAAACTTGCGAATATTCTCGAGCAAAACAACCTGCCCCGCCGAGAGATAAATATTAAACTTAGGGTCATTAAATTTCTTAACCAACTTTACGCCAAAGAACTGGCTCAAGTATTTGGCAATAGGAGCCAAACTCTTCTTACCATCGCTCCCGAGATGGCTCACGAGAATCACACGAGCGCCATTTTTTAGCAAATATTCAATTGTCGGCAAACTCTGATCAAGGCGCGAAGTCTCAGTAATTTTACTGGCCCTAAGTGGGACGTTAAAATCAACGCGCACCAATACTTTTTTACCGAGCAAATTTTTTCTTTTTAATTGAGTAATTATTTTCATAACTAAGACTTACTGGCAATTTTAATAATTTCGGCAAAATTCTTCGGATTAAGCGAATCACGACCCACCAAGAGGCCGTCAGCCTGACCAACACTAAGGAAGTCGCCGGCGTTCGTCGCATTCGCCGAGCCACCGTATAAAACCGGAACGGAGAGAGCTTTTTTACGGCCAACAATCCCCGCTAAGACTTTGCGGATAAAAATCTTGTTGTGAAGAAAGCCATCGGGTGTCTCAACTCTCGTCGCATTTTTTCCGATCGCCCAAACTGGTTCATAGGCAATAATTAAGCGGTCAGCTAGTTTGATGGGGAAACCGATTAAATCTTTTTCTAATTGCTCTTGCAAAGTATTTAAGTAATGACATTTATCATCACGCACCGCTTCACCAATACAAAGAATTACTCGTAAGCCAGCCGTAAGAGCAGTCAGAATTTTTTTATTAACAATCTCGTCAGTGTCGCCTCCTGCCCGTCGCTCGGAATGACCGATGATTACTGTCTTAATTCCTAAATCACGGATCATATAAGCGGAGACACCCCCCGTCTGCGCTCCCTGATCAACAAAGTGGGCGTCTTGAGCGCCAATCTCAACTTTACCGCCTAGAGACAGCCTTTTTAGTTCTGGCAAATAAACAAAAGGTGGACAGATAAGCACCGATACCCCACGCACCGAGCCAACCGAACGTTTGATCTCGGTAAAAGTGGCTTTAACATCTTTTAGGGTCACTGGGTTCATTTTCCAATTCCCTGCAATAATTTTATTAGACATAAGTCTATTATACTATCGATTGCCATTTCGCCAAAAACCAAGAAAAAGAAACCACCCAGGGCCAAAGCCGAGGGTGGGGAAACGCGAAGTGTGATAAGTGACACCAGAACTTTTTTCAGGACATCCAAAGAGGGCGGCGGGGATGCGAGATTGTTTTTGCCTGTGCGTAGGCTAACGACGAACGATGAACGCGCGCGCACTTTCGAAGAGAAGCTGAATCTTCTCAGCTACAATCTGCTTTGGTAAGCTCTTTTGTCAAAACCACACGGTGAACAACTACGGACTTCAGTTTAGCAAAAATAAAATAATTATCAAATATTTTTGTGGATAACTCCATCTTATCTATTTTTCCCGCCAAGAGATAGTTTGGTACTGGTCAGAGGTTAGGGGGAAAGATGGTGGTGGGCCGTAAAGCAAGTTGCCATCATAGGCGATATCGCGAATATCATAACCAGTGTCATCAGTATAGGCAAAACCGTAACGCTCGCGGGTGATAATCATACCAAAGAGTTTAAGACGATAACGGTCATGATTCTCGCACGAAGGACTGTAATAATAACGACCAACCCGGCCATTCTTCGCCACCAAAGCCCCATGAATCTCCAGATCATCTTCACTATATTGGCCAACATTAACATTATTTTGAGCAATAAGAGCCAGGACATCCTGCCCGTTAAAGTTGGTATATTTAAGATCGTTATTAATAGTGATACTGGTATTAGTATTAGTGCTCTCAGGAAAACGAGCTGAGGCGATAGCCAAGCGAGCCGTATCGATCTGGCCAGAGACCCACACATTATCTTCCACAAAAATTAGGCCATTGGCCGGTAAATCATAATTGGCAATAAGAGTCTCATGATTGATACTCCAAGTTCCCCAACCAGCTTGATCGCTATTATTAGAACAGCCAGAAGGTGGCGAGGTAACCGAGGTGACTTTATAAACATCGAGGGTATCATTGGTTTTAAGGACGAGGTGATAGCCTTGCGCCCCCGAATTAGCCAAATAACGACCGTTGGGGGTATTAGCGTTAGCTTTAATAAAAGCGAGATCAGCTGACAACCCGTTAAAGTCGATGGCCGGAACAGGAAATTGCCGCCCCGCCATAAAAACATCTGTTCGAGCCAGTAAAACGGTTGGAGGCAAAGGATCAGTTGAACTGCGGTGAGTATGAACCCCGTATTCAACCGCCCCGGAGTGATCAGGGTCATTATAAGTCGCCACCGCGCTAGTAATTAGATTATGGACCAGACCGTCAAAATGGATACCACCATTAGAATGCACGGGGCCAAAAATTTCTGTCCCTTCACCAAAACGCATATTAGCGTTGGCGATTATGGCATACTTAGCAAGTGAGGGGATGGCCAATTTGCTCTCTAGGGTACGCACCGCCCCAGAACCATCAGAAACTTCGCCCTTAGATTGAACCGTAACAATCGTTGACCCGATTATGGGCGCGGTAATATCAAGAGTGAATTGACCGACAATGTTGCCACCCTTATCGGTAAAAGGATGGACATATGGTCCCGCCTGACCTGTCCCATCTTGGAAGTCTTGCGGAGCATGAGCCAAGTGCCAGCGATAATAATCCAAACCAGCTTCAGCAATAGCCAAAGATTTTTCTCGAGAGGACAAATAATTAGAATACTTGAGACTCGTCCCGGCCCAATTA
>CAIKBK010000020.1 GCA_903825615.1 Candidatus Vogelbacteria bacterium
AGCTTAATCGATTACTCGACTTCCACTTAAAGCCTATCAACGTGATAATCTCTCACGGTTCTTAACGATTCCTAATCTTAAAGCTGGCTTCCCTCTTAGATGCTTTCAGAGGTTATCCATTCCCAACATAGCTACCGAGCAGTGCCCTTGGCAGGACAGCTCGTACACCAGAGGTTAGTTCACTTCGGTCCTCTCGTACTAGAAGCAAATCTTCTCAAGAATCAACGAGTGCAGTAGATAGGAGACCAACCTGTCTCACGCATCTACGTTTTACATTCTAATTTATTTTACATAAATAGAAACCTTCATTACTGAAGGGATCGGACTGTGATATAATCTTTTTATTTTTTAATTTTAAAAGATTGCTAACATTCAGTCTCTACGGGCAAATTATTTTTTAAAAATAATTTTTCCCTCGGCGTTGTCCTAAAATAAATTTAGGATTTCTCCGATATAAGTTAGCTTGCCATGAAAAATTTCTTTTTCACGCCGCCGTGATACTAATTTAATAGTATGATTGATTTCAATTTATAACAGTTTAAGTTCTTTTTAAGTTCTTAATTTCCTCTGAGGGTTCAAACTGTTTAAAAATCAAAATTAATTAATTTCTAAACGGTCTGAACCCAGCTCGCGTACCTTTTTAATTGGCGAACAGCCAAACGCTTGGCAGCTTCTCCACCGCCGCGCTAAGGTGAGCCGACATCGAGGTGCCGAACTCCGCCGTCGATATGAACTCTTAGGCGGAACTAGCCTGTTATCCCTAGAGTAGCTTTTATCCGTTAATCTCCCCCCGCATCTAATACGAAAGGTCGGTTCACTATGTTCTGGTTTCCCACCTGCTTGAGATGTACCTCTTACAGTCAAGCCAGCTTGTGCCATTACACTATCGGCACGGTTTCCATTCGCGCCTAGCTGACCTTTAAACCCCTCCTTTACTTTTTAGGAGGGTACAGCCCCAGTAAAACTATCCACCAGATACTGTCTCAATACGTTTTTGCCGTATTGGTTAGAACATGCCTTCAAAAAGAATGGTATTTCACTGACGAGTAGATTACAGCCAAAACCGTAAACATCAGACCTCTCCCATCTATTCTACGCAGTCCAAAAACATGCTCAATATAAAGTTATAGTAAAGCTTCTAGGGTCTTTTCGTCTAACTGCACTTAACCGGCATCTTCACCGGTATTGTATTTTCACCGAGCTGGTCCCCGAGACAGTTCTCCAGTCATTACACCATTCGTGCGCGTCGGAACTTCATTCTATGTTATCTTCTCTTACGAGAAGGATCAGACTATATCTTCATCTCAACGCTTTTTGCATTTCCGCTTTCGTATATTTTCTTTTTCCGCTTGGGTTCATTTTAAAAGCAAGATTCATAATTTTCTGCAAACCAGTCGTTAATTTCTGTGTTTATAAACCACGTACTTTGTTCTTTTGTTATTGGATTTGTTATAATATAGTGAGGGATAATACCATCTTCTGCTAATTTCAAAATTCCCTCAGATC
>CAIKBK010000021.1 GCA_903825615.1 Candidatus Vogelbacteria bacterium
AGTACAAACGCGGACAAGTGGTCAGTGGTGTCGTCATCAAATACAACAAACATGGCGCTCTCGTCTCCCTTGAAGAAGGTGTCGCCGGCTTGGTGCATATCTCCGAATTCAAATCTGAAGAGGACCTCCGTCAGAAATTGGAATTAGGCAAGAATTATCCCTTCACCATCAATATCTTCGAGCCCAAAGATCAAAGGATGACACTCTTCTTTGGTGATTGCCCCGACCGCGTCAAAGCCGAAGAAAACAAGAAAAAAGAAGGCTAAAAAACAAAAAAAACTAGCTTCTAAAAATGTCTGGCCGAAGTCGTAGACTGAGGAGATCCGAGGACTTTTTAGAAGCTAGTTTTTTTTGTTTTAATTTAGTTAAAACTATTCATCGTTCTTTCGAGCCCATTCTCGACAAGGGAGACGACAATTTCTTTGGCGCGTTTGATGATTTTCTTGAGTTCGTCTTGTTCGGCTGGTTTGAAGTTGGCAATCACAAAATCAACAACCTTGTCGCCACTTGGCTTCTTGGTCTTGCCAGAGGGGGTGCTGGGCGAGATGCCAATTTTGATTCTAATAAACTCATTGGTTTTGAGAGCTTTAACAACAGACTCCACACCCTTGTGACCACCCGAACCGCGATTGTAACAAATCTTGATAGTGCCTAGAGCCAAGTCCACATCATCATGAATCACCACCACATTGTGCGCTTCGGCCTTAGTCTTCACCAAGGGCTTCACTGACCCGCCCGAATTGTTCATGAAATTATTTGGGATAAGCAAGCGGAATTTATTTGAGCCCAATTTGCCATCAGCGAGTTGGGCCTTAAGTTTCTTTTCATTGCGCCAATCTTTGACTTCTATTTCTCCCACCGATTTCTTTTGTAAAGACAATAAAATATTGCGTCCGATCGAATGGCGGCTATTCTCATACTCGACACCGGGGTTCCCCAGCCCGACAAAAAGATAATTTGTTTTGATTTTCTTCATTAATGTTAATTGTAACAGAAAATAAAAACCTCGCCAGACAAGCTTATAAAAAGCCATTATTTTGTACAAAGAAAAAAGTGTGGTAATATTGATAAATTATGGAGAAAAAAGACACTTGGTGGGACGCTCTGCGCTTCGCCATCATCCTCTTGGCTATTATTATTCCCTTCCGGATGTTTATCGCTCAGCCTTTTATTGTGCACGGAGCTTCCATGGACGAAACCTTCCACCAGAGCGATTACCTTATTGTCGACGAATTATCCTATCTTTTGCGTGACCCCGTTCGGGGTGAAGTTATCATCTTCAAGAATCCTATGAACGAGAAGCAGTATTTCATCAAAAGAATTATTGGCCTCCCTGGTGAGACTGTTACCGTACGCGATAACAAAGTAACTATTAGCAAGGGTGGGGCGATAATAAATCTTGAACAACCTTATATTGGTAGCGAGAGTACGCGCAACGCCTACAAGAAACTTGGTACTGATGAATACTTCGTTATGGGTGACAATCGCGCGGTGAGTTGGGATTCGCGGTATTGGGGAGCCTTAACCCGAGACAAAATTCGCGGTCGCGCTTTCTTGCGTCTCTTCCCCTTCACCCAAATTGGTTACTTGCCAGGCTATTATCAATATAAATAAAATAAATATGCCCAACATTAAATCCAGCAAGGGGGAGGAGTTGCGCGCGCCTAAAGGCATGCGTGATCTAATTGCCGAAGAAGTTTTCCTCTTCCAAGGGTTCTTTGAGAAAGCGGCCGAGCTCGCTCTCTACTACGGCTTCAAACCGATCGATACACCCATTATGGAAAAAGAGGAACTTTTTGCCCGCGGTGTTGGTGAAGGCACTGATATTGTCAGCAAAGAAATGTATAGTCTGAAGACCAAGGGTGGCGATCATTTAGTCTTGCGCCCCGAGGGCACGGCGGGCGTGATGCGCGCTTATGTCGAGCACGGCATGTTTGCTCTGCCTCAACCCTTAATGTTCTATTACTCTGGACCTTTCTTCCGTCACGAGAACCCACAACGTGGCCGTTATCGTCAGCTCCACCAATTTGGTTTAGAAATTTTGGGCACTAAGAAAAGTATTGCCGACGCCACCGTCATTAATTTAACCAAAATTATTCTCGAAGAAGCTGGCTTCACTAACCTGATTTTCAAAATTAATAGCATTGGCGACAGTGAATGCCGAGGCACCTTCCGCCGCGACCTAGTCAATTACTACAAAAAAAATCTTAAGGGCCTTTGTTCGGACTGCAAAGAGAGGTTAAAGACCAACCCTCTTCGCCTTCTAGATTGCAAAAATCCAAATTGCGTGGAACTAAAGAAGGATGCCCCAGATTCTATTGGCTATCTCTGTGGACCGTGCAAAGCTCATTTCAAAGAAGTTCTTGAATACTTGGATGCCCTGGGTATTGATTATGAGGTTGATAACACTCTAGTCCGCGGTCTTGATTATTACACACGCACGGTCTTTGAGGTCTTTGCCGAGAGTAAGAGTGATGATGGCACAATGACTCCGCTAGCCCTCGCTGGTGGTGGTCGCTATGATAACTTAGCTAAAGCGCTCGGGGTAAAAAAAGATATCCCAGCAGTTGGTGTTTCCCTTGGTGTTGATCGCATTATTGATTTACCCGAATATGTTCGTCACACCCCACGCATTGTCAAGAAGCCAAAAGTGTTCTTCATTCAACTCTCCTTTGATGCCAAGCTTAAGAGTTTCGAAGTAATTGAGGCCTTGCGTCATGCCAAAATTCCCGTGCAACATTCTTTATCTAAAGATTCCTTATCGGCTCAACTCTCCTTAGCGGAGAAAATCGGCGTGCCTTATACCATTATCTTAGGACAAAAGGAGGCTCTTGATGGCACCGTCATCGTCCGCAATATGGATACCCGCTCCCAAGATACTATCAAAATCGCCAAATTGGCCGAATACTTGAAGAAGATTAAATAAAATGTTATCCTAGAACCCATGGTAAAATCAAATGCAATTGAGGTGGTCAAGGGTGCCACCGAAACAAATATGAGTGTGATGCGTCGCTTCTCGAAGCGCGTCTCCGGTAATGGTATTGTTCGTGCTTCTCGCAAACGTCGTTATAATGAGCGACCGAAGTCTGCTCTCAAACAAAAAAACGAGGCTATTAAACGTATGACCAAGAAATCTGCTTATGAGCGCCTAAAAAAACTCGGGAAAATTAAGGATGTCGAATATCGCAATCGCTAATCTCACCAAAAGGAAGGTCTCAGACCTTCCTTTTGTCACATACAAGGAGAAAATATTAGGCCAGGCTTATGACTTGAGTCTAGTTTTTTGTGGCCCAGCTAAGGCCCGCGAACTTAGCCTCGTCTACCATCACAAAGATAAAGAGGCGAATGTGCTCTCTTTTCCCCTCTCCAAATCTACCGGAGAAATCTTCATCAAATTACCAGTGAATGATTTTACCGTCCCCCATTTGTTTATCCACGCTCTGCTTCATTTGAAAGGTTTGTCACATGGTAGTAAAATGGACAGTGAAGAAAAGAGGTATCTAAATCTTTTTAAAATTCAACCAAATATAGTAAATGGCCAATCGCAACATCATCGTCGGATTAGACATCGGAACAGCGTGGATACGTTTGGTCGTTTGCGAACTTAAAGCTGGTGACAATGTCCCACAAATTTTGACTCTAGTTAAGAAACCGGCTCGGGGCCTCCGGCGAGGTTACATCATTAATCCTGATGAAGTTGTCGAGGCTATTCGTGACGCCGTCGCTGATGCCGAGAGAACTCTCAAGCTGAGGGTACGCAAAATTATTCTTGGGATGGGTGGGGTCTCGCTCGACTCGCGCTTGACCGAGGGTAGCATTGTCGCTTCTCGCCCTGATTCAGAAATTAGCGATAGTGATGTGGCTCGAGCCGTTGATGCCAGCGAAACTAATCTTCTCGAAATGTCCAATCGACGCATCCTTCACCGCATCCCTGTCGCCTTCAAAGTAGATGGTGAGAAAGTCCTCGGCCACCCTGACGGTTTGCGTGGTTCCAAACTAGAAGTTAAAACTCTTTTTGTTACTTGCCTTGATCAGCACCTTAAGGACCTGGTGCGCGCCACTGAGAATGCCGGTTTAATCGTCGACGATATTGTGGCTTCCCCGCTCGCCGCCAGCCTAGTTGTAATGACCAAAGCGCAAAAAGCAGCTGGTTGCGCCTTGGCCAATATTGGCTCGCAGACAACCTCAGTCGCCGTCTTTGAAGACGGCCTGCCTATCTCGCTACAAGTCTTCCCGCTAGGATCCATGGATATTACCAACGATATCGCTCTTGGCTTTAGAATCCCCTTGGAAGATGCTGAGCGTGTGAAGCGCGGTGAAGGCGAACCGATCGGCACTAAGAAAAAATTAGATGAGATTATTGAAGCCCGCCTATCTGATATTTTTGAATTTATTGAACGTCATCTTAAAAAAATCGGTGTCGCCGGTTTATTGCCGGCCGGGATATTAATTACCGGCGGAGGTTCTAGTGTCGGCAATATAGAAGACATCGCTAAAAATTATTTTAAACTACCCGCCCGCATCGCCTCCCAAACTATTGCGACTTATTCTAAGAGCCAGATCAGGGATACGGCTTGGGCTGTGGCCTATGGCCTCTGTGCTTACAGCACCGAAGAGGGCGGAGATGAGTCCTTTGGTCTAAAGTTAATTAAAAATGCCCGCGGTAAACTCTGGGGCTGGATTAGGGAATTTATGCCTTAAAATCGTCCCCTTGCTCTTTTTGCTTAGTTTGTTAAGATAAGAAAAACAAGCTGAATTTTCTATATTTATGCCAAAAATTAACCCCGAAATTGAATCATTTGCTCGCATCAAAGTTGTTGGTGTCGGCGGTTCTGGTACGAATGCTGTTAATCATATGGTAGAGTCCAAGGTTCAAGGTGTGGAATTTATTGTGATGAATACTGATGCTCAACATCTTCATCATTCCCCCGCTAATAAAAAATTGCATATTGGCAAGAACTTAACTCGAGGCTTAGGGACCGGTATGGATCCAGACTTAGGCCGACGCGCCGCTGAAGAAAGCTTAGAGGATATCCAAGCTCTTATTAAGGGCGCTGATATGGTTTTTATTTCCTGCGGTATGGGCGGTGGCACCGGTACCGGCGCCGCGCCAGTTGTCGCCAAGGTCGCCAAAGAATTAGGTGCTCTCACGATTGGCGTGGTCACTCGCCCTTTCTACTTTGAAGCCAAGCAACGCAAAACAATTGCCGATAAAGGTGTCGAGGAATTAAAGAAAGAAGTGGATGCTATTATTTCTATCCCCAAC
>CAIKBK010000022.1 GCA_903825615.1 Candidatus Vogelbacteria bacterium
GGCAAACTCACTTTTACCCAGCGCCATTTACCGAACTGGTCTTGGTGAAATTGCCAGTCAGTATAGCCAAATTGCTTGAGTAAACGCGTAATCGCTGGCCTTTGACCAGTATCGAACTCAAGGTAAATTTTTCCATCAGGACGGAGATGACTTTTGGCTTGGTGTAAGAATGGTTTAATGAATTTCAAACCATCTGTCCCCCCAAAAACGGCTAGCCGAGGCTCATAAAGCAAAACTGATTTTTGCACCCGTTTGATCCAGCGCGTTTGAGCATAGGGCGGGTTAGCAAAAATAATATCAAATTTTTTATTAATATTTGAAAAGATATCAGACTGAACAACGTTAGCCTTAAGTTTATTGAGTTTTAAATTTTTCCTAATTTGCTTAACAAGCTTGCCTTCTTTTTCTCCAAAAGTCATTTTGATTTTGGGATAATGCTTAAGCACGGCTAAACCAATGCAACCTGAGCCAGCAAAGAGATCTAAAACTGTCAGCTTCTGGCTTTTGGAGTCAAGAGGCTTGATTGCCAAATCTTTAATTACTTGTTCAACCCAAAATTCCGTCTCTTCTCTGGGAATAAGTGGTTTATAAGATAGATCTATCCGACAACCTAAAAATTCCTTCCAACCAATAATATAATCAATCGGTTCCCCTTTTTTCAATCGCTCAATTTCTGCTTGTCCACAATTGGGACAATCGCGTTTGAGCCAAGTAATTTCTTTATCTAAATTTTTTTTCATTTTTTAAAATTAAAGGGGGAACTAGTCCCCCTCCATACCGTCCACAACATGCATCAACCACTTTTTCTGGTGTTGATTGAGGCCCAAGACTTCGAGTCCAGTATACTCCCCCCTCAGAACATTCACAGTGTCCTCCAGCTCGTCGCAGACATTAACGTATCTCTCGAGAGTCTGGCTCGTCCGAATCTTTGCCCATTGGGCAACTTTCTTCTTCGCCAGATCGTCAAGAATTGGCCGACTGAGATCGAAATCTGAGAGACCGAGACCCGCTTTCCCAATCTGGAGTTCGAGATTATCGAAAATCTTCTTCCATAGCCAATCCCGAGGATCTCTAGGAAAATCGTCTTTGAGCATGTCGACGACAACTCCGACATCCCAACGAGCAACCGATTGCCGAAGCCAGACGGCGAAGGCCTCTCTCTCCACTCCCCAAACAAGATTGAGTCCCAGGCCATTTTCTAGGCATTCCAACGCCCCTCTGTCCACACTCCCATTCTTCCGTTCAATGCCGGCGCGAAAGTCTGGCAACAGCAACCAGATCATTTCCAGATCGAGCTTTCTCCGCTCTCGTTTTGCCAACCAATCACCGAAAAAACACATGATAACGTCCCTTTCTGCTAGCTATGAGCCTGACCTTATTACGAACAAAACTCCAACTCATTAATATCGTCTAAATTGTTCTTTGTCAACTTTATTTTTTAAAATTAAAGGGGGAACTAGTCCCCCTCTCGATACTGATCGTCATACATGGGCTCGGCTTCTATTCTATCTCGCGTGGCGGTCCGAATCGCTTCTCGGATAGCTCGGCGACGCTCTCGCCATTCAGTAAAATAAATAAGGCTGATGGCTACTGCCAAGAGGAATACTACCGCCCCTACGCCAAACAAAACAAGCAAACCTAAATCTACTAAAATTTGATACGCTGTCATAACAAGAAACCTCCTTCGTTTTATAGCCTTTGTCCACTTTCCTTTCTATTTATACTTTTTAAAAAAGCTATTGTCAACTATAAAAATTTTTTAGCTTAGATTATAATTCAACCATTATGGAAAAAAATTATTATCTTATTGCTCTAGTTCTTATTGTCTTAGTTTTACTCGCTGGTGCTTGGCTCTATCAACAGGATCGCGCCACCACCGCCAGTCTCACGGCTACTTCAACAAGCTTCGACAATCTCGGCAACTTAACTTCGACCGAGACAGCAAGCGGGACCCAAATTAATCAAATTAATCCAAATAATAAAATGACAAATATCGTCACGCTCGAGACTTCGCTCGGTCAAATTCAAATCGAAACTTATAACCAAGATGCGCCCAACACTGTCGCCAATTTTGTTAAATTGGCCCAAGACGGCTTCTATAACGGAATCACCTTCCATCGTATTATCCCCGGCTTTATGATTCAGGGTGGCGATCCAAATTGTACAGCAGACAAAGGCCCCTGTGGCGCTGGTGGTCCCGGTTATCAATTTGCTGATGAGCTAAACCCCGCAACTCCTTCTTACCAAGCTGGTTACAAGAGAGGAGTAGTCGCCATGGCTAATGCTGGTCCCAATACTAATGGCTCACAATTCTTCATCATGCATCAAGATTATGGCCTACCAAATAATTACACCATCTTCGGCCATGTTATTAAAGGTTTAGACATTGTCGATAAAATTGCCAGTGTTAAAACTGGCGAGGGCGATCGTCCCCTCGAAGCTGTCGTTATTAAAACTGCTACGGTTGAATAAAAAAAGAGACCCTCGACCGAAGTCGAGGGTACTCTGCAATGCTTTCCGCTGTTGGCACGTTCTTGTCCTAGCGGATGGCTTCCTGTTCTTTCGCGATGGCCGGCTTCGACGTCTGCTTCATACCGATTGCAAAACTTACCATACTCTTACGCATAAGCCTGATTCTCCTATTGTTAGGCTTTTCCCATTCGCGAGCACAACTGCCGCGATTCGTTATTAATTTTACAATAATGTAAAATAAAAGACAATAATAACCTGGGGAAAAATCACTTCCCTTAAACCCCCGGTTTGAAAGTGGTGCGCTTGTTGCGATTGCGCTCAGTCTCGGTAAGAATTGATTTGCGCAAACGGACGGATTGCGGAGTAACCTCTAAATATTCATCTTCAGCCATCACTTCAAGCCCACGTTCAATACTTAAGATAAAGGGTGGCGCCAACATTACATTATCATCCGTTCCCGCTGCACGCATATTGGTCAATTGCTTGCCCTTAATCGGATTGACGGCCATCTCTTCGCCCTTGGAGGTATTGCCAATCACTTGGCCTTCATAAACTTCAGTCCCCGGCGAGACATAGAGTGTGCCCCTAGTTTGCAAATTATCTAAAGCATAGGCCAAAACTTTACCCGTCATCATTGAGATCATGGAGCCATAAGCTGTTTTCTTAATCTCGCCGACAAATGGTCTGAAGCCAAGTACGCGTGAAGACATAATGCCCTCACCCCGCGTATCAACAATAAATTGATTGCGATAACCTAAGAGCCCACGTGTCGGCCCATCGAAGACGAGGCGCACAGTGTTGCCATGGCCCGTTGGTTTAAGGTTCATCATTACCGCGCCACGATTACCTAAACGCTCAATCACTGCGCCCTGATAATCAGCCGGAATATCAATAGTCACTTCCTCGAACGGCTCAACCTTCACACCATGAATTTCTTTAACAATTACTTGAGGTTGCGAGACTGACAATTCATAATTCTCGCGACGCATATTCTCAAGCAAGATTGAAATATGTAATTCGCCCCGACCCAGAACTTTAAATCGATCGCCACCAGAAAAATCAACCTTAAGACCAACGTTAACTTCAAGCTCGCGCTCTAGGCGCTCGCGAATCTGACGGCTCGTCACATACTTGCCCTCACGACCGCCAAACGGTGAATCATTAACCATGAAGTTAAGCGCGATAGTTGGTTCATCAACCGAGATCGCCGGCAAAGGTTCACTACTGACATCAACACAAATAGTCTCGCCAATATAGATATTAGGAATACCAGAAATAATAACAATATCGCCAGCTATCGCTTCATTAACCTCCTCGCGCTCAAGACCGCGAAAGGTAAAAATTTTAGCAACCTTGCCAGTGTAATCGGCGGTGTCTAATTTTTTAACAATAACGTTGTCGCCAGCCTTAATTTTACCCTCATAAACACGACAGATAGCTAAACGCCCAAGATAATTATCATAAGCTAAGTTGAAGGGTTGGGCGCGGAAAGGGATATTGGTATGTGTCTCGGCCGGCGGAATTTTGGCCAGAATAGTATCGAGTAGTGGAGTAATATCTTTACTCTCGTCCTCTAGCTTTAGTTTGGCAATACCATCACGCCCTACAGCATAAACAGCGGTAAAATTAAGTTGCTCATCACTTGCCCCTAGATCCATAAAAAGTTCTAAAACTTCTTCTTCAGCCCGATGCGGATCGGCGGCGGGTTTGTCGATCTTATTAATAACAACAATTGGCTTAAGACCTAATTCTAGTGACTTCTTAAGAACAAAACAAGTTTGTGGCATCGGCCCTTCTTGAGCATCGACAACAAGAATAACATCATCAATCGAACGCAAAACACGCTCAACCTCCGAACCGAAGTCGGCATGGCCTGGGGTATCAACAATATTAATCTTCGTATCTTTATAGAAAAGCGAGGCATTCTTAGAATAAATGGTGATGCCACGTTCTTGCTCGAGAGCATTAGAATCCATACTAAAGCCTTCGGCCACCATCCCTGTTTGACGCAAAAGGGCGTCGGTCAGCTTGGTCTTGCCGTGGTCCACATGAGCGATAATTGCAATATTTCTTATCTCCATACCGATAAATTAAAAATTCTCCCCCAAGGAGAACATTTTAATTGTAACACGACTTGCCAACAATTACCAATTACCCTATAATTTACTGATTATAAGTCCCCATTAATTTTTAATAATATGGACGACGATAAAAAGTGTAAGTGTACCGATGAGTGTGATTGCCAGTGTAATGACTGCAAGTGTGGTTGTTGCGAGAAAAAAGTAGAAGAGGAAGATAAGGACGAAGAGGAAGCTGAGGTTGAATAATTAACTTAAACAAAAAAAGAGTCCCGACCTTGGTCGGGA
>CAIKBK010000023.1 GCA_903825615.1 Candidatus Vogelbacteria bacterium
ATATCAAGCAAGTTTAATAATGCCTGACACCAAACGAATGGAACAGATTTTTTTGTGTCCAGTTGGTCTTGTTGGGGCAGGCAAAACTACAGTTATTAGACCACTTTCTGAGAAACTGGGGCTTATAAGAGTATCCACCGATGAGGTTCGGAAACTATTAAAAGAAAATGGGCAAGGTTACGAATTTGTCAAAGAGATCGTGAGGTTAATAATCGAAGAATTAGCGCGAGGTGGATATAGTGTCGCCTTTGACATGGATTGTGGCAACCCAATCGTTAAAGAGCAAGCAGAAATTCTAAGCAAAGAATTAAAGATAAAAATATACTGGGTCCACATTAACACACCGGAAGAATTTATCTTGGAGAAATTGCGTCATCACCCGGCATCTTGGCTAGCCTCAGATCCTGAAGTAATGGTTAAAAACTATTTTGGTCAAAAAGATAAACGGCTCAAAGAGGGGACACACTTTGATTTCAATTTTACCTTTGATACTTCTCGTCCAGACTTGGACCAGCAAATTTCAGATTTCATCAGTCTGGTGGGGCATAAGTAAATCAACTTGACAGTATAGTATATAATGTGCTATACTAAGCAGCAGAAGAAGGGAGGTGCGAATTGAAAACACCCCAAAGCGGAGTTTGTCTCGTCCTCGCCTATGGCCAAGATGAGACGGGGGCGTTAGCTCCCCAAACGAGAGACCGTTGCCTTGTGGCAGCCAATCTTTATCGGAAGGGTAAGGTGTCAGAGCTCTACTTGGCTTGTGCCTGTGGTAGCGCTAATCGTAGCATGGCGACAGAGATGCAACTTTGTCTCCTTGGCGCAGGGGTTGAAAATAAAGATATTAAAGTCCTTCCTTTTGGTTTGAACACCACGGGAGAGATTGACATATTTTTGGAAGCAACACCAAACCGTAAGCACTATGTGGTGTCGTCATGGTATCACATCCCTCGAGTTCTCTGGCTGTTCGCAACCAAGAACTCTCGGGTTTGCCTAGCTTGGACATGGGTCTGTGCCCCATATGATCTCTTGATCGAACCCGTTAAGCTGGCCAAAGATATCGTCTGGCTCGGTCGTGACGGAAAAAGAGTTCAATAATCAATTTTTCAGGTCGTACTCCTCCTTGGGAGTACGACCTTTAGCATTTATAAAATTTTTGTTAAGATAGGAGGCATGACATCTGAAGATATCCGCCAGAGATTCTTAGATTTTTTTGAGCAAAGGGGACACAAGATTATCCCTTCTGCCTCTCTCGTGCCCTCTGATTATGGCGATAACGGCACCCTCTTTACCACCGCCGGTATGCAACCCCTTATCCCTTATCTTCTCGGCAAGCCTCACCCAGCTGGAACAAGAATAGCCGATGTTCAAAAATGTCTTCGCACTATTGATATTGATGATGTTGGCGACAATAGGCACAACACCTTCTTTGAGATGCTCGGGAATTGGTCACTTGGTGATTATTTTAAAAAAGAATCTATCCCTTGGAGTTTCGATTTCCTGACAAACAAAGAATATGGGCTTGGTCTCGACCCAGCCAGATTTTACGTTACTGTTTTTGCTGGGACAAAAGAAATTCCCCGAGACGAAGGGTCAATTAAAATCTGGCAAGAAGTTTTCACTAAATATGATCTCACAAACAAAGTGGCAGGGGAGGATGAGATGTTTAAAGACGGCGTGCGAATTATCCCGCTTGGGGTTGATGACAATTTCTGGATTGCCGGTGATACCGGCCCCTGCGGTGGCGATACCGAGATTTTCTATGACACCCAGCCCGAAAAAGGCGCTCCGATTGGCAAATTTAATAACCTCGTAGAATCCTTTAGACTGATAGAGGTCTGGAATAACGTCTTCATGGAGTTTAATAAGACGCCAGAGGGCAAATATGAGCCTCTGGCGGCCAAAAATGTGGACACTGGCATGGGCCTAGAGCGTACTACGGCCGTGGTTAATGGTCAGGATAATATCTTTGCCACTGACCTCTTCGCGCCGATTTTAAGCGAAATTAAGCAACAAGTGGCCAATTTTGATGAGAAAGCCTCCCGCATTGTGGCTGACCATGTGCGCACGGCAGTTTTTATGATCGCTGACGGCGTTGTGCCGTCGAATACTGATCGCGGTTATATCTTGAGACGTATCATTCGTCGTGCGGTGCGTTTTGCCGATCAAATGCAAGCTGATACCGAAGTGGCACGCAAAGTAGCCGAGGTGGTAATTGAGAAATATAAAAAAGTTTATCCTGAACTTGAAAAGAATCGCGACAAAATTCTCGCCGAATTAAATAAGGAAGAAGAGAAATTTAGGAAAACGCTCGCCCAGGGCCTTAAAGAATTTGAGAAGAATCAAGATCCTTTTGACCTCTACCAAACCTTTGGCTTCCCCATTGAACTAACTGAGGAATTGGCTAAAGAAAGAGGCCTAACAATTGACAGGCAGAAATTTGATGAGCAAATGGCCAAACATCAAGAAATTTCTAAAGCGGGGAGTGAACAGAAGTTTAAGGGCGGACTCGCTGGTCACTCTGATCAAACCGTCAAATATCACACTGCCACCCATCTACTGCACTCCGCCTTGCGCCAAGTGCTGGGCAAAGATGTCGGGCAAAAGGGAAGTAATATTACCGACGAGCGCCTACGTTTCGACTTCGCTTACCCCACTAAGCTAACTGATAAAGAGAAGGCAGAGGTTGAGAAAATAGTTAATGATAATATCTCAGCTGACTTGCTGGTGTGTCGGATTGAATTAACTAAAGACGAGGCCGAGAAAACTGGCGCCCTGCACTTCTTCGGCGAGAAATATGGTGATAATGTCTCGATTTATTATATTGGTGATGGGATAGAGGATGCCGTGTCTAAAGAATTCTGTGGTGGCCCCCATGTTGAGAATACTGGCGCCCTTGGCCGTTTCAAAATTACCAAGGAAGAGGCTACTTCCGCCGGTGTCCGTCGCATCAAAGCAATTTTAGAATAAGATCAAAAAACTTTTGCACACAATTTGCTTAACATCTAGTAGTAATTATTGGTATAATGTTAAGCGATGTTCTCCTCTAAGAAAAAGAAAGAGAGTGAGGTTATTGGCATTATCGATATTGGTAGTGCGCGGGTTAGTGGTGGCCTAGTAACCACTTGGCCCCACATGGTTAACGAGACGAGTGAAGCAACCGAGTGGCTAGAGATTCCCAATTGGGACAGATTCCAATCAGGCATCGATCAGTCTCTTAAAACGGTGCTCAAAAAGTTGGCTAAGGGCCGACACGGGAAGCCTCAAGAGTTTTTTGTTTTCCTCTCGGCGCCATTTTTTATTGGCAATACTAAAATAATTAGAACCAAGGATAAATCTCCTTTTGAGATTACTCCACCTTTCTTAGCCGGCCTGGTTAAAAAAGATATTTTTAGTTTTGACCGCGGACAAAAAGGGGATTTAGTCAGGCTGGAGAACGAGATCATGACTATTAAGCTCGATGGTTACTCCGTCAAAGAACCACTTGGCCAAATGGCGCGCGAAGTGGAACTTTCTCATTGGCAAAGCGAAGGCCATGTCACCATTATTGATCATTTTAATAAAATAATTGAGGCGGAATTTCCAGAAGTTAAGATTAATTACCACTCTTTTGCCTATGCGACCTATGCTGTTTTTAGTGAATTATTACCTGACAAAGATTGGGTCCTTATTGATACCGGCAATGAATTAACCGATGTTATTATTATTAAAGACGGCTACCTAGCCGAGCACTTATCTTTTCCTATTGGTAAAAATACACTTATTCGCTCGGTCGCGAAGGCTCTCCAAACGATCCCGGCCGAAACTGAGAGTACCCTGAATCGTTATGCCTCGGGCCGAATCAATAGCATCCTTAAATCTCGCTTAGAGACAGCTTTTAGCCAAATATCTCCCGACTGGACAAATAATCTGAACGAGTCTCTTAGTCGGGCTCTGCAAACAACAATTCTCCCAGAAACTTTTTATATCTTTGGCGATGAACCAAGTGATGAGATATTTGCCGATTTTATCAGACAAGCTGATTTTTCCCAGGTTTCGGCCAGCCACAAACCCCTGAAGGTCCATTATGCCGACAAACCCCTCTCTTTGGCCCTTAGCCACTTATCAAACAAGGCTTCACCGCCGCCTGATAATAGCTTCCTTTTGGCAGAAGCACTCTTCTGTGCTATGATAAAAGGTAGCAAATTAAATCTTTGGCCATTTAATCAATTAGCAACAACTATGAGCGACATAATAAAAAATAAAAAAAGTTTGCGCGATATTTTCCCCGACAATAAGATTGGGAAAAAATCCGACATGTCCGAGAGTAATGAAGTTACTTTTAAAACCTCGAGTTATGAGCCACCGAGGAATTATCGATCTTCAAATGGTATGAGCTTAGCCGCTAAAATTTTTGCCGGCATTGTCATTTTAGCAGA
>CAIKBK010000024.1 GCA_903825615.1 Candidatus Vogelbacteria bacterium
CCGATCTTATAAATATGACTAAACTCTAAAATCGCCCGACTATAATGCCAGACCAAGTAATTAAAACTTATCGCTAAGAAGCGCATTCTTAAATTATACTATAAGACTCTCTATTCTCACTACTTAAATTGTGCATAAAAAAGTAAGGGCAACCCGTGGGTTGCCCTTGCTCCAATAATCTACGGTCTTTGAGGCGGTAGCGTCCCTCTCGACCTATGACACCTTTGCCTGGCTGCTATTTGTTTCTGCCAGGTTTTATCCAGCCTCCGATACCAACTAAGTGTCACCACTGACCCTCCGGATTAGGTCTGACTGGTACCTTAGAGTCGAAACGACAGATCAGGTCGCCCACAACTCGCGCTTGGCTCTATTCAATTCTTTTTGTTAGAAAAAGTCAAGTTGATTGTCTACTTAAACCTGTAGAAAACTTTGCCGGGAAAACGCAAGTCGAGATAATCGAGTCGTCCGCCACCAGCCTGCCAGTCTGTCCTGAACTTATCGTTCTTTAAGGCTGAATGATAGTTGGTGATAATTGTGTTGGCCGATTGGTCGGTGTTAAAAAGGACACGCCCTTGCCAAGCGGGATCACTCGGTTTAATTAAAATCGCCACAAAATCTTTTTGGGAATAGACATCAACCTTTAGTAGTCGCAAGTTTGGAGTAGGCCAGAGGGATAGGGCACTCTTCACAAAATTAAGAAAGGCGGTTGAACGGATAAGGGCCTTAGGATCAATAACTTTATCCCCTATTTTTTGCAGCGGTAATTTACTATGCAATTCAATATATAGAGAATCAGAAAAATTAGGCGCCTCTTGATAGGCGGTACCGGCTGGCTCCAGATAATAACATTTTTTATCTTCCTTACCATCAATACACCAAAGAACTTTGGATTCCCGATCAGTAACAGTAATCGCTAGAGTATTAAGATCCGGCCAAGTGATAGTAACTTTGGCCAAACCAGGAAATCGTTTGGTAATATTTTTTATCAAAATTCCTTTAGAAACAAAAAAGATGCTACTCTTCGGGATAAGACCAATATGGCGACCAGTGAGCTGACTGTCAACAAATTGCTTAACTGTCAATTGGTCGGCACTCGTTTGGCCGATAATCTCAACTCGGGTAACGCGCAAAAAATAAAGATTAACTAGGAGTAAAAAAGATCCAATAATCGCCACCACAATAAAACACCCGAGTAAACGAGAAATCTGACGCTTATGTCGATCGCGTTCTCGACTAGCTTGTAAAATTTCTGCTTTAGATGAAGCCATTACTTAATAACCGTCCGGCCCCCAAGATAAGGCTGGAGAACCTTAGGAATTAAAATGGAGCCGTCGGCTTGTTGGTAGTTCTCTAAGATAGAAACCAAAATCCGAGGCGAGGCTAAAGCCGTGCCGTTCAGCGAGTGGACAAAGTGAACTTTACCATCAGCCTCTTTGTATCTGATATTAGAGCGACGAGTTTGGAAATCGTGAAAATAAGAAATAGAATGAGTCTCGCGATACTTGTTCTCGGCCGGCACCCAGGCCTCAATATCGTACTTCTTCACTTGACCTTGGCCTAAGTCGCCAGTGCAATTAACCACGACATGATAGGGAAGTTCGAGATCTTGCATAATCTTCTCGGCATTAGCCAAGATTTGCTCGTGATACTTCACACTCTCCTCATGGCTGGCCTCGCACAAAACCACTTGTTCAACTTTATAAAATTCGTGGACCCGAATCAGCCCTTTAGTATCCTTGCCGTGACTCCCCGCTTCGCGACGATAACAAGGAGAGAAGGCGACAAACTTAATTGGCAAGTGTTCACGTGGAATCATTTCGTCAAAATAATAGCCCATTGTCGGTACCTCGGCCGTCCCAGCCAGATAATCACCATCTTGCGTCTTATATAAGTCCTCCTCGCCTTGAGGCAAATAACCAGTCCCCATAAACATCTCGGGACGATCGATAACTGGGGCCAGGAGCGGAGTGTAACCATCTTTTATGGCGATACTCATGGCATATTGCCAGAGGGCCATTGATAATTCAGCTGCCTCATTCTTAAGGAAATAGCCACGGAAGCCAGCCACCTTAGTTCCCCGGTCAAAATCGGCCAATTTAAGATTCGTCATCAATTCCACATGGCTCTTGGGAGTAAAGTTAAATTTAGGTCGCTCGCCCCAAACCTTCACTTCTTGATTAGCACTATCATCAGCACCCTCAGGCACACTGACATCGGGGATATTAGGAACCAGAAGCATGAGAGGCTGCCAGGATTTCATAACCCCCTTAAGCTCTTCTTCCTTTTTTTGTAAGTCAACTTTAACGCCACCGATTTTATCAATTAATTTAGCCTTATCATCGCCCGTCGCCGTGGCAATGCCTCCGCTCGCTTCATTCTGTTGCCGCCTTAAATCATCAACACTAGTCACCAGCTTGATTCGCTCGTCGTCAACTTTAAGCAAGTCCTCCACCTTAAAATTGAGGTGCTTCTTGCGCGTCGCTTCGGCTATTAGTTCCTTATTTTCACGAATGAATTTGATGTCTAACATAATTTATAGTTGGCTTAATTAAACTTATTTTAATTGTAGCAGATTTACTGATAAAATAAAGTTTATGTTTAAAAAGCTATCTCCAGCCAATTTCCCTAGCCTACTCAAGGAGATTAACGATCCACCAGAAATTCTATATCTAGAAGGGGAGTATCCTAAGGAAAATGAGTATAAATTCCTCGCCGTGGTTGGCTCGCGCAAATATTCGCGCTACGGCCAAGAAGCCTGCCAAGAATTAATTGCGGGGCTCGCTGGTTATCCAATTGTTATTGTCTCCGGTCTCGCTTTGGGTATAGACGCTATCGCCCACCAGAGCGCTCTCAAAAATAATTTATTAACCGTCGCTATCCCCGGCTCGGGTCTTGATCGCAAAGTGTTACACCCCTTCTCCAATCACCGCCTGGCTGATGAGATCGTCGAGAGAGGCGGTTGCCTTATCTCTGAACTCGAACCAGAGTGTCCAGCCGGCATACATACCTTCCCCCGTCGCAATCGCATTATGGCTGGCTTGTCGCACGCCACCTTAATAATAGAAGCGGGTGAGAAATCGGGTACCCTTATCACCGCGCGTCTCGCGATGGAATATAATCGTGATGTCTTGGTTGTCCCTGGCTCTATTTTTTCTCCTTCTTCTCGTGGGGCCAATAATTTAATTCGCCAAGGCGCGATGCCGGTTAATAAGAGTGAGGATATCTTGCAAGCCCTTGGTTTCAACACTGATGAAAAGGAAAAAGAAAAACAAGGCCGATTATTTGTTGACCTCTCGCCAGTTGAACAAAAAATTGTTGAGATACTCCAAACCGATAGTTTTCCCCGCGATGAATTAATCGAGGTCGCCGAACTCACCACGAGCGAAGCGAATATCGTGCTCTCGGCCATGGAAATTAAAGGTATCATCAAAGAAGCGATGGGTGAAATTAGATTAATATAAAGACAATCCTTATTTGACAAATTGTGACAAAAAGAATAATACTTGCTAAACTTAACGGGTGCGATACTAATCTACGAATACATGCGAATGCTACGAATAATTAAAGTATGAAATTACTTATTGTTGAGTCACCAGCGAAAGCAAAAACTATCGCTAAATATTTAGATAATGCCTACACCGTCCGCGCGAGTGTCGGACACATTCGTGATCTCCCCAAATCAAACAAAAATGCCATTGATATCGAAGGTGGTTTCGTCCCCCGCTATGAAATTAGCAAGGGTAAAGAACATGTCATTGAAGAATTAACTAAATTAACAAAAAAAGCTGACGAAGTCTTGCTCGCGACTGACCCCGACCGCGAAGGTGAGGCGATTGCTTGGCACTTACAACAGACACTTAAATTAAAGAATCCTGAACGCATCGTCTTCCACGAAATTACCAAGGAAGCGGTGCGAGAAGCGATGAAGCATCCGCGCGCGATTGATACTAATTTGCGCGTCGCCCAAGAAGCCAGGCGGGTCCTAGACCGCCTCTTCGGTTATGATCTCTCCGCGCTGATTTGGCAGAAGGTGCGCTATGGTCTCTCGGCTGGCCGTGTGCAATCACCCGCTTTACGCATAATTGTTGAGCGCGAGAAAGAAATTCGCGCTTTTGTCCCCGAAGCCTATTGGGTTATCGAGGCTTTATTTACCGATAAAAAAAAGAATCAAGTCCCCTTCCATTGTTCAATTGAACCAAAGACTGAAGCTGGGGCGATAGATATTGTCGAGCGAGCCAAAAAATCTGATTGGCAAGTGGAATCGATCGAAGAGACCAAGGCTAAGCGTTCGGCCCGCGCCCCCTTCACCACCTCGACCTTGCAACAAGCGGCTTCATCCCGTCTTGGTTACGCCCCTAGCATTACTATGCGTCTCGCTCAGAAACTCTATGAGGCGGGGCATATCAGTTATATGCGCACCGATAGCACCACCTTAAGCCAGCAAGCAGTAACCGAGATAACGAGTATCATCAAAAAGAAATTTGGGAATAATTATTCCGATCCCAAACAATTCAAAACAAAGAGCAAAAATGCCCAAGAAGCTCACGAGGCTATTCGCCCCACTCACGCCACAACCGAAGGCGCGGGAACGAGCCCACAAGAAAGAAAACTCTATCAACTTATCTGGCAACGCACCGTCGCGAGCCAAATGTCAGATTCAGAAAGTTTGAGAACGAAGATAAGCGCAATAGCGAGCGATGGGAAAATCCCCGTCTTTGAAACTTCAGGTTCTCGCGTCCTCTTCGACGGTTGGCTCAAAGCCGACCCTGAAGCGCGTGGCGAAGAAATAGATTTACCTAAATTGGTTAAAGGCGATGACCTTAAACTCTTAACTATCGAATTGACCGGCAAAGAAACCGAGCCACCTCATCGCTATACCGAAGCCGGCTTGGTTAAAGAATTAGAAAAACGTGGCATTGGCCGCCCGAGCACCTACGCTTCGATTATTAAGACAATTCAAGACCGCGATTATGTAATCAAAGATAATAAGGCCCTCAAGCCAACAGACACCGGTGAGGTTGTCAGCGACTTTCTTAGTCAATACTTCGCCGACTATATTAGTGATACCTTCACGGCCGAGATGGAGGATGAGCTAGATGAAATTGCTCTCGGTAAACGTGATTATGTCAAAACTCTCAAAGACTTCTATGGCCCCTTCACTAAAGATATTGACAGTAAAAAGAAAATTGAAAAAATCACCAACTTAGGCGTTGCCCCCAAAGAAATGAAGTGCCCTAAATGTGGCTCAGCCATGATTATTAAGTTGGCTAAAAGTGGGAAATTCTATAGTTGCTCGCGTTTCCCTGATTGTAATGGCGCCCTAACCTTCGAAGGTAAGGAATTAGAAGGTTCAAAATTGACCGGTGAGAAATGCCCCGACTGTGCTGGCGATTTAATTGAGCGTGACGGTAAGTTTGGCCGTTTTGTCGCCTGTTCCAATTATCCTAAATGCAAATATATTAAGAAAGATGCCGTTATTGAAGGGCAAGAAAAGCAGGGTGATACCGGCGTAGAATGTCCGGTCTGCAAAAAAAGCCTACCTGCCGGTAGGCAGGGTACTATGGTCCAGAAAAAAGGCCGTTTTGGCATCTTTTATGGTTGCTCGAATTATCCCAAGTGCAAAACAATAATAAAATCCAAACCAACTGGCCGGATTTGCCCCGAATGCGGTAGTTTAATGATGGAAGGAACAAAGACTATCCCTGAGCGTTGCTCTAACAAGGCTTGCCCCAAGCATAATCCTCACCGGATGAAATAAAATTCAAACTGTGCTATTTTAAGGGCAATGAACCCCAAGGAAATTATTGCTCTAATGAATGACCCTAGTCGAGAAGACAAAGATCTTGTCGAGCGGGCTTTTGCCTTTGCCGAGCGCGCCCATAGTGGCCAATTGCGAGCCTCAGGCGAACCCTATATAATTCACCCTTACAATACCGCCCTAATTCTAGCCGAGTTCAAATCTGACGCCGAGACAATTGCTGGTGGCCTCCTTCATGATACCGTTGAGGACACCCAGGTAAGCTTGGCTGATATCGAGAAAGAATTTGGCAAGGAAATCGCCTTTATGGTGGATGGTGTGACCAAATTGGGAACGCTTAAGTACCGTGGGGCCAAACGTCACACTGAAAGTCTGCGCCGTCTCTTTGTCGCTATGGCTGAGGACATTCGCATTATTATGATTCGTCTGGCTGACCGTTTGCATAATGTTAGAACCCTTGAACATCTCCCGCCTGAAAAACAAAAACGTATCGCCTTGGAGACTCTCGAAATTTATGCTCCCTTAGCCAACCGTCTTGGTGTCTGGCGTTTAAAAGGGATGCTTGAGGATGCCAGTTTCCCTTATGCTTATCCAATTGAATATAAGAAGGTTGTCGCTCTGAGAAAAACTAAAGGGAAAGAGACCATTAAGCGTTTAGAAAAAATCTATCGCTCTCTACAAAAAGAACTCTCGGCTCGCGGGCTCAAGGATTTTGTCATTGATTATCGAATTAAATATCTCTACAGTCTCTATACCAAACTCTTAAGCAAGAGTATGAATATTGATGAGATCTATGATATCTCCGCTTTGCGGGTAATTGTAAAAACGGTGGACGAATGCTATCAAGCTCTTGGAATAATTCACAGTCTCTGGCGCCCAATCCCCGGCCGACTTAAGGATTATATTGCTAACCCTAAGCCTAACGGTTATCAAAGTATTCATACCTCAATTTTTACCGGCGATGGCAATGCTTTGGAAATTCAGATTCGTACCGGGCAAATGCAACACGAAGCCGAGTACGGCATTGCTTCACATGTTGCCTATGATGAACTTGGAAAAAAATATAAAAGAATCGGCCTCTCGGGAGAAAAGATCACCAAGGATATGTGTTGGATTGAGG
>CAIKBK010000025.1 GCA_903825615.1 Candidatus Vogelbacteria bacterium
ACCCGAGCATCTCGTTGGCTAAGATGAAAATTGCTTTCGTGGGCAATGCGATTACGCACTTTGTGAGCCTGCCAGGCTTCATCAATAGATTGGAAATCGCCCCGTTCAATATTCTTCATTTTTTCACCCATATTATCTCCCGGTACGGAAAAAGTGTTCACCACCATCTCTAAGACTTTATCAGCTTCAATAATCGCCAACTTCCAATCATTTGGATTGTCAGAACCAATAAGCTTTATTATCTTATCCCAAATCTCATTCTGGACTGGTTTATCTATCGCTAATTGCTCTTTTACCTCTTCAGTCATAGAACTTGGTTTGCCATAAACCCGTTCACGCTGTTCGCGCAAGATAGTTTCGTAACGGTAAAGAAAATAGATTACTCCGACCAAAAACAGCGAGGAGACAACTAGAAAAATCCACCAAATAAGATCGAGCCAGCTAAAAAATTCCACTCGCGCCGATGGATCAAAAATCATCGTTCGCAAATTAACAAAAAAATTGTAAACTAAATAAATTAAATACTCTAGGTTTAAGCCTGACATGTCTCTATTATTGTACCAAGTGTGAACAAAATGTCATCTCGACGCCAGGGGGCAACTATCTGGATAGCCAGAGGCAAGCCCTTATCAGTCTTACCTGTTGGCACACTCATCCCAGGCACACCGGCCATGTTAATCGGCACTGTGAAAATATCCTCAAGATACATCTGTAAAGGGTCACTTGTATTCTTGCCAATGGGATAAGCTGGCGACGGGGCCACTGGTGTGGCCACGACGTCCACCTCTTCAAAAGCTTTGGCATAATCACGGCGAATTAATTCACGCACTTCTGTCGCTTTGTTGTAATAGGCATCATAATAACCAGCGGAGAGCACATAAGTACCAAGCATAATACGGCGACGAACCTCACGTCCGAGCTTCTCCCCCCGAGTCTTCATATAATCCTCAAGTAAATCTTTGCCCTCTACGTGCGCACCATAGCGTACTCCGTCAAAACGGGCCATATTGGCCGACACTTCAGAGAAGACTGTAATATAATAACAGGCTAAAGAATAATGGAGGTTGGGCATCTCAATCGTCTTAATCTCACAGCCGGCTTGTTCTAATTTCTTAAGCGTCTCACGGAAATTATTAATTACCACTTCATCGATACCGCCCTGATTTAAGAAAGACTCCGGCACGCCTATTCGTAATTTCTTCGCCTCGCCGAAACTTTTAGTGGAGGCGGGTAATTCAGGTAAGTCATAACTTGTCGAGTCATAACGGTCCCAACCACGAATGGCGTTGTAGATAATTTCGGCATCTTCAATATTCTTGGCAATTGGTCCAATCTGGTCAAGTGACGAGGCCATAGCCATCACGCCATAACGACTAACCGAGCCATAGGTTGGCTTGAGACCAACCGCTCCGCAAAAAGCCGACGGCTGACGAATTGAGCCACCAGTATCAGAGCCGAGCGCCGCGAGACATAAATTGCCACCCACGGCCGTGGCCGAACCACCCGAAGAACCACCTGGCACACAAGTGGGATCGTGAGGGTTGCGAGTAATACCATAAGCGGAGTTCTCGGTTGAACCCCCCATCGCAAATTCATCCATATTTGTTCTGCCTAAAAAGACAACTCCTCTGGCTTTTAACTTCTCTATGACCGTGGCGTCATAAGTCGCCACATAATTCTCAAGCATCTTCGAAGCGGATGAAGCGATTCGCCCCTTGATCAAGATATTATCTTTAATGGCCATCGGTATACCGGTTAAGATATCGGCTTGGCCGGCATGAATCCTCTTATCCGCCTCCCCCGCCTGCTCGAGCACATCAGCAAAAACTTCCAGATAAGCGTTGAGCTCGCCATTCTTCTTTTTTATTTCTTTCAGATAAGCCTCAGCTAACTCGACAGCGGTAAAATCACCGTGCACCAGCGCCTCATGCGCCTTCTTGATTGTTAAATTTTCTAAATCTATGGTCATAAGTTTAAGTCAGAGAATCACCAAGAATTTTCTTAACCACATAATAATCACCTTTGCGTTTTGGTGCTTGGGACAGGATAATCTCGGTATTCACACCCGCGACAAAAGGTTCTTCGTCCTCACGCATGACATTACGAAGATAATGATTGCCGGGCTTGCCCTCCGAAGCTTCAGCGTAGGAGGGGGCATTCTGAAGTTCACCAACATAGCCCAAAATAGACTCCATATCCTTTTGGAGCTTATCTTTCTCAGACTCGGACAAAGCAATTCTGGCCAAATTAGCCAGATTATCAATATCTTTTCGCTCTAACATTTGTCTAGTATAGCATCGCTAAGAAATCTTTCAATTCTTGGCCGGTTAGCCCACGCCATTTACCAGGGGCGAGATTGCCTAATTTAATATTCATAACTCGCACCCGCTTCAAGTTCTTAACAGTCAAATGAGCACCATCGAGCATGCGGCGAATTTGATGTTTTTTGCCTTCGGTGAGAATTATCACCATAGAGTTAGGGCCAGTTATTTCTACTTTCTTTGCCTTCAATTTCTCGCGCAAAGAAAGCACTCCGCCCTCAAGAATCTTCTTATGCATGGGAGAAACTTTCTCCTTCACCTCTACCTCATACTCCTTCTCGTGTTCATATTTAGGGTTAAGCAAGCGGTCAGTCAAACGGCCGTCATTGGTCAGTAAAATCAAACCTTCGGATTCTTTGTCTAGGCGTCCGAGGGGAAAAATATCTTTTCTCTTCGTCAGATTCGCAATTTCGCGTTCACCCTCCCGTGGCGAATGCGTCACTATTCCGCGCGGTTTATAGAAAGCAAGATATTCATAAATTTTCTCAGTTAATTTTTCTCCAGCTTTTTTAGTCAACTCTACTTTGTCACTCTTCTTCACTTGATAACCTAAGACTGCTAGCTCTCCATTGACCAACACCAAGCCTTTAGCAATGAGTTCATCGGCTCCGCGTCTCGTCGCTATCCCTTGCAACTCTAAATAGCGGTTGATTCTGATTGGAAATTTTATTTCTTCTGACATAAACTTATTTTAGCATCTTTTTAAACTCATCTTCATCTATAACCTCAACACCTAATTTAATGGCTTGATCGAGTTTAGAACCAGCTTCATTGCCGGCCAACACGTAACTCGTCTTACTTGAGACCGAGCTTGAGACTTCACCCCCATTTTTCTTAATTAATTCTTTGGCCTCATCACGTGAAAGTGTTGGCAAAGTGCCAGTCAGAACAAAAGTCTGGCCCTCTAATTTCCCTCTGTCTTTTTCTCTAGTTTTTTTCTCAGGATTTTTTATTGTGATTTGATTCAGTAACTCCTGAACCAACTTCTTGTTGTTAGCGTCACGGAACCAATCGTGGACAGACTGCGCCACAATCTCCCCTACACCCTCAATCTGTTGCAAATCTTCAAGTTTAGCTTCTTGAATCTTGGCCAGTGAACCAAAATAATTAGCGATATCCTCAGCTGTCTCTTCGCCCACATTAGGGATTGAGAGGCCAATGATGAAACGATGGAGTGGGACCTGGCGACGCTCATTAATAGAAGAAATCAAATTATCGGCCGACTTGAGGGCTATGCGCGGGAGAGCTAGGAGATCCCCCTTTTTAATTTTAAAGATATCGGCAAAAGTTGAGATTAGACCGGCTTCTAAGAGCTGGTCAATTACTCGCGGACCAAGCTTCTCAATATCAAAAGCGTGCTTGGACACAAAGTGATAAAACTTGCGCGTCAGCTGGGCAAAAGAGTTCTTATCCACACAGCGCCAAGCGGCTTGACCTGGTATGCGCTCGATAGCCCCACCGCAAGCAGGCAATTCTTTAGGCCATTTAAAAACTTTTTCTTTGCCAGAGCGCATCTCGGTTAATACTTTCATAATATCAGGGATCACGTCCCCAGCCTTCTGGATAATCACAGTGTCGCCCACCCGCACGTCCAATCTTTTTATTTCGTCCTCATTATGCAAAGTGGCGCGCGAGACAGTCGAGCCGGCGACCAAAGTTGGCTTCAAATTAGCGACAGGCGTGATAGTACCTTGACGCCCCACTTGTAAAACAATGTTTTCAACGATTGTCGTGGCCTGTTCAGCGGGGAATTTGAAGGCAATAGCAAAACGCGGGGCTTTGCCGGTATAACCTAAAGTTTCTTGATTAGCTCGCTCGTTGACCTTAACCACCACGCCATCAATCCAATAATCTTGACTGTCTTTTTTCTTCTGCCATTTCTGCCAGAATTTAATGACCGCTTCAATATCAGAACAAAATTCATAATGCTTGTTAACCTTAAAACCAAGTTCGGCCAAGCGTTTTAATTCAGTTTCTTGGGTCTGGGGTGCTTCGCCGTGCGACAAATCGTAAATAAAAGTATCAAGCTTGCGGGCCGAGACAATCTTCGGATTGAGCTGGCGCAAGGTGCCAGCCGCGGCATTGCGTGGATTAGCAAAAAGCGCTTCGCCCTTATCAACGCGCTCCAAATTGAGGCGTTCAAGCTGCCGGCGCCCGAGCCAAACCTCCCCCTCAACAATCACATCCACCGACTCTTTAAGCCTAAGGGGTATACTCTCGATCGTCTTCACATTCATCGTGACATTCTCGCCCACTTTGCCGTCACCACGAGTCGCAGCTATTTTAAGCAAGCCTTTTTCATAAGTGAGCACGGTATGGAGACCGTCAATTTTTAATTCACAAACATAAGAAACTTTTCCCCCCTCCTTCGCTAAAGCTTCGGAGGGCAAGTTTTTCCTCACCCTTTCATCAAAAGCACGTATGTCTTCAGGGGTAAAGGCGTCATTAAAGGACCATTGGGGCATCACATGCACCACTTTCTCAAATTTCTCCAAGGGCTTGCCGGCCACGCGCTGAGTGGGCGAATCAGGGGTAATCAGATCGGGGAAACTCTCCTCAAGCTTCGCCAGTTCATACTTGAGCGAATCTAGGGCCTCATCGCTAATCTCAGAGATATTCTCAACATGGTAAAGATAGCGATAATGATTTATCGCCTCCCGTAGCTTTGTTATACGTCTTTTAGCCTCCTCTTTATTGCTTGCCATAGGTTTACCCTGTGGAGTAGCTTGCTATACTCCACAGGGTTAATTATAAGTAAAATATGAAAAAAGAGGAAATGCCTAGACTAAATTAAACTTGGGTTATTTTGCAATATAAAAAGCCGAACGAATAGCCTTCCTATCTCCACTCCCGCTATAACCATTGGCTCTTATCACATACAGAGATTTCTCAATTAGACTAGTGTTAGAACAACCCAGCGAACCAGCAGAGAGCCTACATTTGTTAAACTGAACACGAAGGTCAAAGGAGTTCGGCCCAATATCAACAGGAGCAGAGGTAAATACAGGATAATCATCACTACTAGATAAATACATAGTTAAAGGCAAGTCGATCTGACCGAGACAATTAATCTCGGCTATACTATTAAAAGCGACGGTCATGTTTCCCGTTAGATCATCTACCGTTCTAGTAAAGAAAGGGTTATCGTCTAAAAGCTTAGTATAATTAACAAGACATTCTCGGCCAGAATTCGCTAAATAGTAGTAAGAAGTCTCAGAATTACGGCTAACTGAAGAATAGACTAATTGTTTGGTAATGATATTCATTAAAATAACCCCAATAGATAAAACCGCACCGCTCAACAATAAGGCGTATAGAAGGGCGAAGCCATTTTTATTTTTAAAAAAATTTTTCATAATTATTTTTAATAGGCAAATATTATAGTAGAAGAGGTGATATATTTTGTTACCGTCCCCGCCATATAAGAGGCGGTGGAAGTGATCCGATATTGATTCCCTCCTACCGGCAAATCAATTTGATCAACTTTTACTTCCCGACCATAATTTGTCGCGGTACCCCCACCAGGACTACAATCAAAACCAGTACCAGTATGCCAGTAAAATTGAGAACAAGTATAAAGTAGATCGTTAATAGTACCTGTTTTATTATACTTATCACCATCGCCATTTCTATCGTCAATTGCTAATTCTACACCCTCTTGAGCCAAGAAAGAAGCGGTCATCTGATCTTTAATAAAACGAGAATCTTGCAAAGCACGGGAGAGAAGTGACATTGGGCCAAGAACGGTAATGACCAAAATAGTAATTGCCACAAATGTCTCTATTAAAGTAAAACCCCTCGATGAACTCGGGACGTGGCCAGATTGTTTTTTGTAATCTTTAATCATTTTTTTAATTAGGATTCCTTTGAGAAACAGTATTTTGGATAAAAAATTCAACAAGCTCTCGGCCAGTGCCAGCTGTACCTTGAATTAAAATTTTTACTTTGCTTCGCAAAAGACCCACTTCGTCAGTTGTTGTTATAAAATTTAAATTTGTGACATTAATATCAGAAGAAGTAAATCGATTCTCTTCCACAGCAGTACAAGGACAGGAACCAGAACATTTTAGAATTGTCCCTTTGCCACTAATAATCTGCCCGAGAGAATAACAAGCATCGGAAATGGTATCGTCAAAAGCGGCATCAACTGGCTTAAAACCAAAACAAGTACCAGCAGGACTACAACCTACGGTTTGGTAAGCTGTCCCCTCTCTGATACCAAGCGACATAGACTGAAGGGAGAAATTAAAATTGTCCATAATTAGGCGCATCTTCTGCGCCTTTTTATAGGCATAGGACATAGTGAGGAGTGTCGAGACAACAATAAAAGCCACAATGACAAAGATCGATACTGCCACCATCATTTCAATCAAAGTAAAACCTCTTCTTGTCTTGAGTTTCATCGAAAGATTATTTGTCTTATTCTTCAACATTTTTCAATATATTTTATGGACAACTAGTAGTGCAACTAGCAACAGCAATCTGGCCATTGGCGTAAATACGAACACAGTTAGACAAAGAGATATTTTTCACACTCTGAATTTTGATATCAACATAATTAAAAGGAGTATCACCACTCTCCCCATCTACGTAGGCTTTGGCCTCTAAAGCTGTGCCAATACTTTCAGTGTAAGAATTAGCTTTATAAGTCACGTCTAGAGTGCCAATATTACACTTTAGGCCACCACTATTATCTTTCAAAATAATCTTCGTGATCTGGAAACCGCCATTTAGGTTAATTTCGGTCGGCACTAAGTCTTTATATAAAGAAAAATGTTCTTGATTATTACTACCAAAAGACAATTTATAGGTAACCTGAGTTGTACTATCAGCCCCAACTTGCGCTGCGCCATAAACTTGAGCCCCACGAATATTAGTGGCCACTTCACTAACAGTAAGATCAAGAGTGCTCTTATTGCGGAAATTGGGAATATCGACGATTAAAACAGTTGTCATAATGGCAAAAATAGCAATAACAATCATGAGTTCTAACATCGAAAACCCCTTAGCTAAATTCAAGGAAGATTCTTTTATTAGATTTTTTTTATTAAAAGAAAACATCAATAACATTAAAATTAAAAAACAGGGTAATTAAAAAAGAAACAATCAAAAACGGGGCAAAGGGAACTTCACTCTTCATATTATAACTCTTCTTCCTCTTTTTTAATAGGTTAGAAACGGCAATAAGAGCGAGTCCAACAAGAGCGCCGAGCCAGAAGGCCAGCATAAGAGCAGACAAGCCATCACGAACACCAAGAAAGAGACCAAGACCAAGCGCCAACTTGACATCGCCGAAGCCAAGCCATCGGCCGTGAGAAATGGCCCAGAGAATAAAGAGGGGTAAAGCAGTCACCACTCCCCCACCAAGAACAAAGACCAATTTGGTAAAAATTAAACCAGGGAAAAAGAAAGGGTAGACGAGACCCGCCAAAATAAAAAGACCTACAAACAAATCAGGAATAATTTGATGGCGCAAATCATAGACTGTAATAACCATCAGAAGAGAAACAGTAAAAGCGTAAAAGGCAAACAGAGGCCAATTGCTAGGAGCCAATTGAAGATAAACCAAAACAAAGAGCAGACCAGTCGAGAGCTCGACTAGAGGGTATTGCCAAGAGATCTTGCTATAACAGAGACGACACTTGCCTCTTTGGACCAAGAAACTAAGAACGGGCACGAGCTCGTACCATGTAAGTTTCTTACCACAAGACAGGCAACCAGACCGGCCGGACAAAGTCCGGCCGGTGTTGTAACGATAAATGACAACATTGAGAAAACTACCGATAATTAGGCCCAAGATGAAAATAGAAATGAGCATATAGGTTTAAGTCCCAGTACCACCAATGAAGTATATCCAGCGACCGAAGTAATTATCTTCGTCGGCCAAATTTGTTATTATCACCTGAAGTTGGTTCCCATTGACCAAGGTACTCCTCTTAAAATTAGATGGTGCTTGCACCCCAATTAAGGTTGTGCTAGTTATTCCACTACAATTTGCAAGACTCCAATCAGTCGAAACAGGGTTAGTTGTTACCTTTGAACAGACCATTCCTACACCAGCAGGGAAAGAAGAAGGAGTATTAGCCGTAATTCTAAGGTTAAGAGGATTCGCAGTAGTACATCCACTTTCTGGAATCACTCTCACAACCTCTTGGCTGGTTTCCACTAGAGGATTATTATTTTGCTGGAACCTCAAATTTATAGAGACTCCAGTCAGATCAAAAGTACAAGGAGCAACACAGCTAGCCAAATTTTCTACACAAATACCGTCTGGACACTCACGCAAAGGAGATACACAACCAACAAACACATCGTCGTTTGTTGCCTCGGTCTTACAAGGATAAGTCCCGACAGGAGTGCCTCCATCATTAACAACAACAGAGACTGCTTTAGTACCAGTAGCATTGTAAGTAGTAACAAGAGGATTAGTATTAGACGGGATAGGAGTTGCTACAGTACCAGTATCACCGGACCAAACATAAGTATAGCTAGCTGAAACAGGACTTACTCGGTAAGTAACCGGTGCCCCTTTAAGAACATTCGCTGGGGAAGCAATACAACGCCTAATTGGGCCATCACAGGATCCTGGTGGCAAACATCTAGGAGGACAACCTGATGGGGGTTGAGGGTCATTACAAGTACAGTTAAAATTGGGTGTGCAATTAGGAATACAACCTGGAGGTAGAGGGATATTCCTACAATCAATAGTTGGGTCACCAGCATGGAAACTGGCCCAACCAACATTAAGATCCCCCCAAGCCGAGCCAGAGAAAATATGCGATGCTGTGTCATATTTGGAATTAGACATCTTAATCCAACCATCCCAATCGCCCCGAGCAGTATTGCTTGCCATATCTCCACTACAACCACTCACAAAAACCGAACAGGCTCGAGCCCAACCGGTAACAGCATGGTTATTACCACTGATTGGAGTTGATTCTATTTGAACACCATGACTCGGAGCTGAAGGATAAGTAGTAGGAGGAACAAGAGTCGGGTTAAGATTAATCCACCCAACACTATCGCTCCAAGCGTGGCCTTGGAGATTGTTGTTAACGATCTTTACAGCATTAGTATCACTAGTACCCATCCTGATCCAACCGATATTGTCACTCCATAACCAGCCCAAAATGTAGCCATTAACCGAAAAACCCGTTTGCGCTTGAGCCAAGTCCCTGACGGATGGCAAGAAAACCAAAGCGGAGATGATGAGTAACCCAGCTAATAAGAGAAATCCAAGTCCTTTTTTTTGCATAATTATAAGACTATTTAAGTGGTGATTAATTTACCCACATAATATCACAATCCCTTTATGGTTGTGTATATAGTTATCCACTATAAGGCGGATTAGTTACATTTATAGGGGTCAGTTGTTATATTGCAAGGGGTCGTTCCCACATACTTTGATTTAAAGATACCACTACTATCCGCACAAGCAGCAGAACCACCAGAACTGGAAGTTAGCCAAGCCCCGATGCAATAAGAAGTGTTCGAAGATGGTTTAAGAATGATAATCCCTGACGTCTTCCCACTTATTCTATTGCTGGAATTTTGTGTGCCACAAGTAGTAGCTGCCCCTTGCTGTGCACAAACATCTTCAGTCAGCCTTTCCCCATCACTACCAATGGCAACAATATTGGTAGTGTCATAAGTTTGGTCTAGGCCACGATTCAACTCCATTAAGTTTTTAAATTGTCTGACTGAAGAAGCAATGCGAGAATCCCGGCTTGCTAGACGGGCATTATTTAAGAAGGTCATCAAAATAGAAGAGAGTATACCAATAATCGCAATGACAACCAAGAGCTCTATAAGAGTGAAGCCTTTTTTCATGAGTTATTTACTAAAAATTATTAATTACCCTTATTATAATATAAAAAAAGGGCTAAACTGTAGGAACTTATCCACTTTTGCCATTAAACCAAAAAAAGGCGAGGATAGGCCTCGCCTTTTTTTGGTTTAATGCTATTTACATTTAATAGTGCCCGAGATACACCTACTCTCGACAGCGGCAACTTCTGTAGAATTTCCACTGCTGTCCGCACACCAACCTTTACCTGAGGCTGCGACATAAGCAGCTTTAACACAATAAGTAGCCGATCCTGCTGAAAGAGCGCCACCACTATCAGTTGTTTGGAAAATACCACCAGCACCCGTTCCTTGTTGAGTAGTCACATCAGAATTAAGAGCTGTGTAATCAGTACCACTGACAGTACTATAACCGCCTGATGAATCAGCGTTTGCCTCCATCATTGTACGCATTTGGGAGATAGATGCTGTAATTCTAGCAGTCTTAGCCTTGTTACGAGCAGTGTTTAACGAAGTCAATACAATCCCCGATAAAATACCAATAATCGCAATAACGACGAGCAACTCAATTAATGTAAAACCTTTTTTCATAATATTTTTTCTGCCCGCCACACCTCGAGCTCACTTGAGGAGTGGCGGGAGGAAGGGGGAAAAATTAATTTAAAGCTAATAATTGTTAATAATAAGTGACACCTTATATTTTAACGCTCAATCGGGCGAACTACAAGCCCTGGGCCAAGTTATAGATGGGGACAAGTACCGATGTCAACAAAACACCCACCCCCACACCCAGGATAACGATCATAATTGGCTCAATAAGGCCAACCAAGGTATCAACCTCATTTTCTACTTCTCGCTCATAGAATTTAGAGAGTTTCTCTAAAACAAAGCCTAATTTACCGGATTCCTCACCCACCTTCACCATCTGGACCATAACGCCCGGGATTTGCTTGTAACGGCCAAAGATGTCCGACATCGAGCTCCCCGCTTTGATCGCCTCGGAGGCCTCGGACAAAATATCCTTATAAACTTGGTTACCCACCACATCACCCGTAATCTCGAGCGACCGCACCATGGAGATACCTGAAGAAAGCATAGTGTTCATATTATCGGCAATACGAGCTAAATAGAGTTTCTGGAAGAGGGTGCCAACATAAGGAATGGCTAACTTAAACTTGGACCAAGCCAGACGGCCGGACTCAGTCGTGATATAACGGCTGAAGTAGGCGCCGACAATGGCCAACAGGATAACAATCGGGATGCCAAAAGTGGCGGCAAAATTACTAAAACCAATAACCACCCGCGTATAAATAGGCAAGACTTGCCCGGTCTCCATAAGAATTTCTGACAGGCGCGGAATAACGAAAACTATCATTAGAACCATCACTACCGCGAAGGAGGCAATAACGAAAGCGGGGTAAATAAGGGCATTGACAGCGCGCGAAGTAAGGGCATAGGAGCGATCCATATAGTCAGCGAGATAAGTAAAAGACTCAGACATCTTACCCGACTCCTCACCAGCCCGAACCATATTGACATAGAAATCAGAAAAAACCTTAGGGTGCTTAGCCATCGCGGCCGAAATTGGGATACCCCCCTTAATATCATCCGTGATCTCGATCATCGCATTGCGCAAAATAGGGTTGGTCGCTTCAGTCGCCAGCAATCTAAAAGTGGCCAAGACCGAAACCTTGGCTTCGAACATGGTAGCAATCTGACGCGAGAGCATCACGACATCCTTGGTCTTAACCTTGTTTAGAAAAGGCAAGTCAAAGGGTAGAACACCCCTTTTTACCTCCTCGGGCCGAATTGAGACAATGACCAAACCACGGCGTTGCAGAGAGCCAATAGCGATATCGATGTTGGGAGCATCAATACTCCCCGTTTGCTCACCCCCCGCTTTATCAATTGTTTTATAGATAAAAAGCATAAAATATTAAATAAGCTTAGTTAAACCATCAGGATTAAGGGAATAACGGAAGGCGCTGTCAGCGCTAATCTCGCCATCACGCACCAACTCGGAGAGTGATCGATTGAGATCAACCATCCC